>NZ_BAABFR010000048.1:0-35540 GCF_039541155.1 Tsukamurella soli | reverse complement strand
GGCCAGCAGCAGCGGGTGGCGATCGCCCGGGCGCTCGCGCCGCGGCCGCGGCTGCTGCTGCTCGACGAGCCCCTATCGGCGCTCGACCGGCAGCTGCGGGACCGCCTCGCGGGTGATCTCGGGCGGATCCTCCGCGAGGAGGGGATCCCCGCACTGATCGTGACGCACGACCACGACGAGGCGGTGGAGTTGGCGGATGCGGTGGCGGTGATGGACGGCGGGCGGATCGCGCAGGTCGACACGCCCGCCCGGCTGTGGCGCCGCCCCCGGACTGCGCGCATCGCCGAGTTCCTCGGCTACTCGTCGGTGGTGGCCGCGCGCGTCGAGCGCGGGCAGGCGACGTCGCTGCTGGGGCCGGTCCTCGTGAACGCGCCGGACGGGCAGTTCCACCTCGGCCTGCGGCCGGGCTCGGTGGTGATCCAGTCGCGCGGGGTGCGCGCGGTGGTGCGGCACTCGGTACCGACGGCGGACGGTGTCCGGATCAGGGTGCGTATCGAGTCGGGCACCGTCGGCGGGCCGACCGGGGTGGGTACCGTCGGCGGGCCGACCGGGGTGGGTACCGTCGGCGGGCCGATCGAGGTGGACGCCCTCGGTGACACCGCGCCGGCCGACGGAGAGACGGTGTGTGTCGCGCTGGATCCGCGCCGGATCGCGCTGATCGGCTGAATCGCCGCCAGGCGAAGACTTTACCGACAGGGTGGTATCTCTTGCCTGTGTCGTACCGGTGCCCACGCGGCTGGCCCCCACGATCGGTGTAATCGGGGCGTTACCGGACGGATGACGGTTTCGTCCAGCGCGCGAGCACAGCCTACACTCACGCAGGGTAACCTTCGACGTTGAACTGTGCTCGACCAATCGTTTACCAGGGAGTCCGATGTTCGCCACCCTCGTCATAGGTCTGCGGGAAGGACTCGAGGCGGCGCTCATCGTCGGCATCATCGCCGCATTCCTGCGCAAGCAGGGCCAGACCCGGGTGCTGGTGTGGATGTGGCTCGGCGTGGCCGCCGCCGCGGCGCTGTGTGTCGCCGTCGCGATCGGCCTGGAGGTGCTGGCGGGCGATCTGCCGCAGCGACAGCAGGAGATGCTCGAGACGGTGATCGGTGTCGTGGCCATCGGGATGGTCACCTACATGATCGTGTGGATGCGCGGCCATGCCCGCGACCTCAAGGGCGAGATCGAGAGCGCGGCGTCGGGAGCGGTCGCGAACGGGTCCGCGATCGCGCTGGCGGTGATGGCCGGCCTGGCAGTACTCCGCGAAGGCCTCGAGACATCGGTGTTCCTCGTGGCGGCCTTCAATGCCGGCGGCAACGCCGGCGCGGCCGGATTCGGTGCTGTGCTCGGCATCGCGATCGCAGGGGCCCTGGGGTACGGCATCTACCGCGGGGGCGTGCGGATCGACCTCGCGAAGTTCTTCAAGGCGACGGGGCTGATGCTGGTGCTGGTGGCCGCCGGCCTGGTGATGACGGCGTTCCACACCGCGCACGAGGCCGGGTGGATCGACTTCGGGCAGCGGCAGGTGGCGAACCTGACGTGGCTGGTGCGCCCGGGCTCCCTGCAGGAGTCCCTGCTGACCGGCGTGCTGGGTCTGCAGCAGCGGCCGGTGGTGATCGAGGTCGGCGGCTGGCTCGTGTATCTGGTCGTGGTGGGCGCGACCGTGCTGTGGCCCGCGGGCCGGCCTGCGCCCCTCCGCTCTCTGGCGGCCGCCTTCGGCACGGCCGGCCTGGCCCTCGTGGTGTCGGCGGTCGTGGTGGTCGCCGGAGCGCCTGCCGCACCCGCACTGCCGCCCGCGACGCTGGCGCTCGGTGACGTCTCCGCCGCGAGTACGGCGGGCATCCTCGCCGGTCGGGCGGTCACGCCACCGTCGGGCGTGACGGTGACGGTGGCGCACGCCGACAGTGCGCAGGCGACGGGCACGCTGCACACCGGCCCCCTCGCGACGGCGCTGCCCCGGCTCACTGCGACCGGCGGCGAGACGCCCGGCGGGGCTGGATACACCCAGGTCGCGAGCCCGGATGTCGATATCGCCGCGCTGGTGCCGGGGGCGCCCACCACCGTCTCGCTGCCGCAGATCATCGCTGCGAACGGCGGCCGGATCCCCGTCGGGCTGAACATCACCACGTTCGGCGGAGCGGCGAAGGTCGTGTACACCGCGGTGGCGAACGTGTCGGTCACGGTCGACCCCGCGACCGGGCGGCCGGGCGCGGGTCACGTCGTCTACGCCGTGACCGCCACCGCCGTGCCGACCCGCGGCGCGGCGACAGTGCTGGGCAAGGTCGCGACGGTCACCGTCGCGCACAGGCAGACCGCCGCGGAGTCGGCCGCGGTCTCAGCCGCTGCGGCGCAACGCGACTCGCGGGCGTCGCGAACCGGGGGACTGCCGATCGGGCTGGCCGTGGCCGGTGCGCTGGCGGGTGTGGCGGCGGCGTTGTCGCTGCGGGGCGTTCAGCGGCGGTCCCGCCGCGGCGCGCTGCAGCCGAAGGAGACCTTCCAGGGTGATCGGCAGCAGGCCGTGAGCGTGGGGGCTGCCGAGAAGAAGGCAGATGCGAAGGCCGAGAACACGGCCGACTATACGAAGGAGAGACTGCCATGAAGGCAGGTAGGTTCCTGGCCACCGGGACAGCGGTGGTGGGCGCGCTGGTTCTGAGCGGCGGTGCTCTGGCGGGCTGTTCGAGCTCGGATTCGGGGTCGGACTCGGCTGCGGGAGGTTCGTCCGCTGCGACGAAGACCGTCGAGGTGGAGATGACGTCCGACGGCTGCAAGGCCACCCCGGGCACCGTCGACGCCGGACCTGTCACGTTCGAGATCACCAACACCGATGCCGCGGCCGTCACCGAGGTCGAGCTGATCCTCGACAACCGGATCCTCGCCGAGCGGGAGAACATCGCGCCCGGGCTGGCTTCGGTGTCGTTCTCGCACAAGCTGGACGGCGGCACCTACACGCTGTACTGCCCGGGCGCCACCAACGAGAAGACCACGTTCACGGTGACCGGGAAGGCCGCGGAGGCCACCGGATCCATTGCGGACCAGCTGAAACAGGGGGCCGCCGACTACAAGACCTACGTCATCGCGCAGGTCGGCAGCCTGGTCACCGCGACCCAGGCGCTGACCGACGCGGTCGACAGGGGCGACCTCGCCGCCGCGAAGGCCGCATACCCGAAGGCGCGCCCCTTCTACGAGCGGATCGAGCCGGTGGCCGGCGCCTTCTGCACCGACGGATCGACGGACTGCTCGGACAAGAACTCCACGAGCCTCGACTTCGCTATCGACGCGCGGCCGGCCGCGCTGGGGCCCGGCGACAAGTGGGAGGGCTTCCACGTCGTGGAGAAGCAGCTGTTCCAGGCGAACAACCTGGACGGCATGAAGCCGGTCGCCGACCAGCTGCTGACCAACGTGAAGCTGCTGCAGAAGGTCGTCAGCGAGCCCAGATTCGGCTTCGCACCGGCCGACATCGTCAACGGCGCGGGCGACCTGCTCGACGAGGTGTCCACCACGAAGCTGACCGGCGAGGAGGAGGCGTACTCGCACATCGACATCCTCGACATGCAGGCCAACGTCGAGGGCTCTGAGCAGGCGTTCGCGATGGTCAAGCCGGCTCTCGAGCAGATCGACCCGCAGCTGACGCAGACCATCACCGACGCATTCACCAAGTGCGACAAGCTGATCGACTCGTTCCGCGACAGCGCACAGCCGGGCGGCTTCAAGCTGTTCACCCAGGTGTCGGCGGACGACAAGAGGAAGATGGCCGCAGCGGTCATCGCCGTCAAGGACCCGCTGGCCACTGCGGGCGGGAAAGTCGCGGCCGCCAGCTGATGGATCGACCCACGCATCCGGCACCGTCCGATGCGTCAGCCGCCGAGGGCCCAGGCGATCGCCTGGGGCCTCGGGTCGGGCGGCGCGGCTTCCTCACCGCCGGACTGACCGGCGCCGGTGTGGTCGCCGGCGCCGTGGCCGGCGGTGGCGTGGCGTACGCGGTGACCTCTGACGGGCAGGCCGACCCGGCCGACGAGACCGTCCCCTTCTACGGCGACCACCAGGCCGGAATCGTGACGCCGCAGCAGAACTCACTGGTGTTCGCCGCCTTCGACGCGACCGACACCGCGACGGCCGAGTCGCTGCAGGTGACTCTCGCGCGGTGGGCGGCGGCCGCGAGCCTGCTGACGGTCGGCAAGCCGATCGGCCCGGTCGAGACCCGCGCGGGCGCGCCCCCGGCGGACACCGGCGAGGCGTTCGACCTCGGCGTGTACCGGCTCACGGTGACCGTCGGCTTCGGCGCGAGTATGTTCGACGACCGGTTCGGGCTGAAGGGCAAGCTGCCCGCCGCACTGCAGCCGCTCGGGCAACTCGCGGTGGACACCTCGATAGACCCGTCCATCAGCGGCGGCGACCTGTGCGTGCAGGCGTGCGCGGAGGATCCGCAGGTGGCGTTCCACGCCGTTCGCAACCTCGCGCGCATCGGGCGCGGCACCGTGGCGATCCGGTGGCTGCAGCAGGGGTTCGGCCGGGCGTCCGCGACGTCCACCTCGCAGGTGACGCCGCGGAACCTGATGGGCTTCAAGGACGGGACCGATAACATCAAAGCGGAGGACCCGGGCGTCGCCGACGCGCAGGTGTGGGTCGGCGACGAGACCGACCAGTCGTGGATGACGGGCGGGAGCTACCTGGTGACCCGGAAGATCCGCATGCACCTCGAGGCGTGGGACTCCGACGACATCAGCGACCAGGAGCGGATCTTCGCGCGGCACAAGGACTCCGGTGCCCCGCTCAGTGGCGGGACCGAGTTCACGAAGCTCGACTTCCACAAGCGTGGGGACACCGGCGCGACGGCGATCGACCGGCGCTCGCACGTGCGGCTCGCCCACCCCGATAACAACGGTGGGGCGCAGATCCTGCGGCGCGGCTACAACTACACCGACGGGATGGACAACCGCACCGGCACCCTCGCGGCCGGGCTGTTCTTCATGGCGTATCAGAAGAACGCGCACACCCAGTTCGCGCGGATCCAGAACAGTCTCGCCGAGGACGGGCTGAACGAGTACATCACCCCGATCTCCAGCTCGCTGTTCGCGGTCCCGCCCGGCCTGAATCAGATCGGCGACTGGTACGGCAAGGAGATGTTCGGCTACCCGGGGTGAGCCCGCCGATCGGGCGGCTTCTCTGCGGAATCCGGGCTGTCGTCTTCAGAATCCGGGCGATCGCAAGGGGAGCCGCGGCGATGGTCCGCGCGTAGCGTTGCTCGTCGTTCCGGAACGGGAAGGGCGCGACATGACCACCACCGCAGACCTCACCTATCTCCGGCCGCCGACCGCGACCGACGCGCACCTCGCCGAGACGTTCCAGCCGGTGTTCGAACGGATCGCGGAGGGGAGCGTGGAGCGGGAGCGGGATCGGGAGTTCCCGCACGAACAGGTGCAGTGGCTCAAGGACCGCGGGCTGGGGGTGGTGCGAGTCCCCACCGCGTTCGGTGGGTACGGCGCCTCGTTGGAGCAGACCTTCGCGCTGCTCGCGGACCTCGGCAGCGCCGACCCCAACGTCGCGCACATCTGGCGCAACCATCTGGCGTTCGTGGAGGACCGGCTCAACGCAGCGCCGTCGGAGACCAATGACCGTTGGCTGCAACGGTTCCGGGACCGGGAGTTCGTGGGTGGCGGATGGACCGAGGCGAACAACGGCACGTTCGCGGACCTGAAGACCTCGGTGCGGCGGGACGGGGACGGGTGGCGCGTCGACGGAGCGAAGTTCTATGCGACGGGCAGTCTGTACGCCGACTGGCTGGACGTGTTGGGCCGCGACGACGACGGCGGTGTGCTCACCGCGCTGGTGCGCCGCGCCGATCCCGGAGTCGAGTTGCTCGACGACTGGGACGGTTTCGGCCAGCGCACGACCGCCAGCGGGACCGCCAACTACCACGGCGTCCCGGCGCGGCCCGGAGACGTGTTCCCGGCGGGGGAGCGCTTCGTCTATCAGGGCCACTTCTATCAGACGGCCATGCTGTCGGTGCTGGTCGGCATCACCCGCGCAGTCGTGCGCGACGGTGTCGCGGCGCTCCGGGCGCGCGGTCGGAACTACCCGCAGGCCCTGGACCCCTCGCCCACCGCCGACGCGCAGCTGCTCCAGGTCATCGGGCAGGTATCGGCGCATGCGTTCGCCGCCGAGGCGGCGCTGCGGGCGTCGTCGCGGACCCTCGACCACACCGCCGCCGCGCACGCCGCCGGAGATCTGGAGGAGCGACGCGAGCGCCTCGTCGAGGGCGAGGTCGCAACGGCTCGAGCGCAACTCGTGATCATCGACGCCGCGCTCGCGGCCACCACCACCGTCTTCGACGCCCTCGGCGCGTCGGGCGTGTCGACGACGCGGGCACTGGATCGGCACTGGCGCAACGCCCGTACGCTCGCCTCGCACAATCCGCGCGTGTACAAGGCGCGGATCCTCGGCGACTGGTACGTCAACGGTACCGACCCGGTGCCGAACCTCGCGGAACGTGGCCGCGGGGGCCAGGGGGACTGAGCGCATGACCACCCCCTACCTCGCCCTGGGGCTGTCCGGCCCGCACCTGCTCGAATTGGCAGGCGATGCCGGGCTCCTGGCTCGATGGGACGGCCTTCCCCTCGCATTCACGGTGCTCGGCATCGATCGGATCGAGGCGGGGCCGCCCGCCACGGCGACCCTGGACGGCAGCGCCGCCGGCGCCGCACTCGCCGGGCGCACCGACAGTGGCCGGTTCCTGGTCGCCGCCACGCCGCAGCGCGACCACCCCTACAACCTCGCACGTCGTGTCGCCTCGCTGGGGCACCTGTCCCGCGGCCGCAGCGGTGTCGTGTTCGGCGTGCGCGACGCGTACGCCGCGCGTGCCTCGCTCGGGCCCGCCGGGGACGGCGAGGGCGCCTGGGCGGGAGCGCGACTCGGCGATCCGGCACCGCTGAACGCGGACACGGCGGCGGCCGCGGCGAGGGCGGTCCGAGCCCTCGAGCGGAGTTGGCCGCACGACTCGATCGTCGCCGACCGGGCGGCCGGGATCCTCGTGCGCTCGCACGAGATCACGCACGTCGACCTCGAGGGTGCGTACCGGATCGCCGGCCCGCTCAATGCGCCGGAGCCTGCCGCCGGTCCGTCGGTGATCGCCTGGTATGCAGCAGAATCCGGCGGAACTGTGGCGGACGGGCAGCCCTTCGACATCGTCCTCGGGCCGGGGGACCTGCTCCGTGCCGGTCCCGACCGGCCGCTGGCCGACGTCCTCGCCGCAGCCGAGCGGCTGCTCACCGGGCGGTACGCGCCCGCGCCGCGCGGGCCGCTCCGGGCGGCGCTCGGTCTCGGCGTGCCGACCCGCTGGCCCGGCGGACGACCGGCGTTCCCTGCCCCGCAACCGAATCCGGCGCTGGGAGCGGGATGACCCGACGTACCGGCCATGTCATCCTCGGGATCAACGCGCTCGTGCTCGGCTACCTCCCCGCCGCCTGGCGGTCGCCGCTCCTGCAGAAGGACTCGTTCGTCGACCCCGGCTACTGGGAGCAGATCGGCCGTACCGCCGAGCGCGGAACGCTGGACGCGGTCTTCCTCGCGGACGGCCCTTTGCTGGGAGATCCGGCGTACGACGCCAATCCGATCCGGCTCGAGCCGACCGTCAACTGGGGGTACGTGGCGGCGGTGACCGAGCGGGTAGGGCTGGTCGCCACCGCGTCGACGACGTTCAACGACCCGTTCGAGCTGGCGGAGCGGCTGGCGTCCTTCGACTACCTGTCCGGCGGGCGGGCGGCGTGGAACGTCGTGACCACCCGCGGCGCGCCGGCGGCCCGCAACTTCGGACTCCCCGACGTGCCGCTGCGCGACGACCGGTACGAACGAGCCTCCGAGTTCGTGGATGTCGCGCGCGCGTTGTGGGACTCCGCGGCGACGGGCGACGATGTGCGACACCACGGCGAGTTCTTCGACGTCGAGGGCCGGCTGCGCGTGCCGCCGTCGCGCCAGGGCCGCCCCGTGCTGTTCCAGGCCGGCGGCTCGCCGAAGGGGCGGGCGCTGGCGGGCCGGATCGCCGAGGGGGTGTTCGCCGCCGAGCTCACGCGGGAGCAGGCCGTCGAGCACTACCGGTTGGTCAAGCGCCTGGCTGCCGGGTCGGGGCGCACACCCGACGATGTCAAGATCCTGCCCGGCCTGCTGCTGAGTCTCGGCAGCACCGAGGAGGAGGCCCGGCGGCGCAGCGACGAGCTGCACGACGCGGGACCGGCGTCGTACTCCATCGGTTGGCTGTCGCAGTCGATCGGCTACGACGCGTCCAAGCTCGCGCTGGACGAGCCCTTCCCCGAAGAGGTCCTCGCCGCACCGGTCGATCCCCAGACATTCACGGGGAGCATCGGATTCCGCGAGTCGATCGTCACACAGATCCGTGCTACCGGTCCCACGGTGCGCGAGTACCTCCGGCAGACGCGGTACACCGGGTCCGGCCACGCGGGCTTCGTCGGTACGCCGGAGCAGCTGGCCGACCACATCGAGGACTGGTTCCACGCCGGCGCGATCGACGGATTCAACCTGCAGCCCGATGTTCTCGTGGACGGACTCGAGGTGATCGCCGACGAGCTGGTGCCGATCCTGCGGCGCCGCGGCCTCTACCGCCACGAGTACGAGACCGACACCCTGCGTGGACATCTCGCTGCCGCTGCGCCGTCTGCGCCCCTCGGATGACGCGGGGTTCGCATCACGCTGTGTGAATCCATCGACCTCCCAACGGGTTACGAATACCGTTCGATCATGACCGCAGAACGACTCATACTCGGCGAGGCCGCCGCCGCTGCGCCGGGCCGCGCGGACGATCGTGCATCCGGCGGCGGGGACGATGGACTCCCGAGCGGCGCCGTCTCCGGCATCGGGGTGTTCGCCCAGGGCTTGGCGGCGGCGGCCCCGAGCGTCGCGCTGGCGAGCGTGCCCGGCTCGCTGTTCCTGGTGGCCGGGAAAGGCGCGCTATGGGCGGCGGTGATCGGCGGAGTCATCGTGTACCTGGTCGCCATCGTCATCGCCTTCCAGGCGAGGCGCACCGTGTCGTCGGGCTCCCTCGGGACCTACGCGGGGAACGGGCTGGGACCCGTCGCGGCGTTCGTCACCGGCTGGGCGCTGGTGATCGGCTATATCGGCTTCGGCGCCGGCGGTGTGCTCGGCGCCGTGCTGTACTTCAACTCCTTCCTACAGGAGATCGGCCTGCACACCGATCATCTGGCCGTCAAGATCGGGCTGCTGGTCCTCGCCACCGCTGCCTCCCTGTACATCCCGTACCGCGGGGTCGGCGTCTCCGTGCGGCTGGGCCTGGGCTTCGAGGTGGTCTCGCTGCTCGCCATCTCCGTGATCCTGGTGACGTCCTATATCCACTACGGGGCGCGGATCGATACCGGGCAGTTCGCCCTGGGCCACCTCGGCTCCAGCACGGTGCTCATCGCGGCGGTGACGGCCGTCGGTTCGTATGCGGGCTTCGAGAGCGCGGCGTCCCTCGGGCACGAGGCCCGCGACGCCCACCGCACTGTGCCGCGCGCGGTCGTCCGGCTGGTCCTCGGGCTCGCCGTCGTGTACCTGCTGGCGACGTAGCCCGAGGTGCTCGGGTTCGCCGGCCCCAAGGCACTCGACCCGGACGCCACACCGCTGCCCACCGTCGCCCAGAACGTGGGCGCGGGATGGGTCACCTACGTCGTGGACCTGTCCCTCGGCACGGCGATGATCGTGTTCTCGGCCGCCGTCATCAACTCCGGATCGCGCAGCCTCTTCACGCTGGCCCGAGAGGGTGCCCTGCCCGCGTCGCTCGGTCGCGTGCACACGCGGTTCCGCACACCGTCGGTGTCGATCGCCCTGGTGGGGGCGGTCGCGTTCGTCGTGGGACTGGTCGGAACCCTCACCGCCGTCGGGCGATTCCAGTGGGACGTGTACGTCGGCATCGTCTCCAGCTACGCCTACCTGTTCGCCTACCTCCTGGTGGCGATCGCGACGCCGCTGTGGCTCAGGAGGATCCGTGCGCTGACGCCGGTCACGCTGGCGGTGTCGGCACTCGCCGTCCTGGGCATCGGGTACGTGATCTACAAGAATCTGGTACCGGTCCCGGTCGGTGCGTACCGCTACCTGCCCTACGTCTTCGCCGCGCTGCTGCTCGTCGGCCTGGCGGGGTTCCTCCGGCTGCGGGTCACCCGGCCCGAGGTGGCGGCGCGTGTCGGATCGATCCAGACACTGTCCGAGGTCGAGCAGCAGCGGCTCGCCTCCCTCGGAATCGCGGACGCCGTCCGCACCGGCTCCACCGCCGCAGACCGCTAGATCCGTCCCGGACAACCCGCTAGAGGAGACCGCGATGCCCTACTTCGACGGCGCCGAAGGGCGCGTGTACCACCGGCACTGGGCCGTTCCCGAGCGGCGCGCGGCGGTCGTGTTCCTGCACGGCTTCGGCGAACACAGCGGGCTGTACCACCGGTACGCCGCCGCGCTCGGCGCCCACGGCATCGACCTGTGGGCCCTGGACGAGATCGGCCACGGGCTCAGCGACGGGGAGCGCGGCCGGTTCGGCGCGTTCGGTTCCCTCGTCGAGAACGCCCGCGCGCTCACCGATCTCGCGCGCGCCGAGCGACCGGGTCTGCCGCTCGTCGTCGCCGGGCACTCGCTCGGGTCGCTCGTCGCGCTGGTGGCTGCGCTCGACCACCCGGCCGATTACGCCGGTGCGGTGCTGAGCGGGGCGCCGCTGTCGCCGCTGCCGTGGATCGTCGACCACGACGAGGTCGAGGGCGGCACCCTGGATCTCGATCCGGCGGCGCTCTCGTCCGACCCGTTCTACCTCGACGAGCTCGAGAACGACCCGCTCGCGTTCACCTCCGCCGACGCCGTCGACGTACTGGCGGCGGCGTTTCCGCCGGTGTGGCGGCGGCTCGACGCCGAGCTTCCCGGCGTCACCCTGCCGATCCTGGCGGTGCACGGCCAGCGTGACGCCATCGCGCCACTCGGGGGCGTGGCCGCGTGGCGGGATCGCCTGCCGGGCCTGCGGATCAGCGTCGTCCCCGGCGCGGGACACGACGTCCTCAACGAGGTCGCGCATCGTCGGGTCGCGGACGATGTCGCGGCCTTCGTCCTGCAGCGTGCCGGGGTGCCGGCGTGAGCCTGGCCATCGCAGACCACGAGCGGGAGGCGATCGCGGCGCTGCTCGCGTTCCCGCTGTTCGCCGCCATCAACGGCCGGCGCTCGCGGCGGTTCCCGGTCGGCGGCGAGATCCCCTCGGGCGAACTGGCATTCACCAGCTCCCGGCCGGTGCAGCCGCTCAGCGAGGTGGAGCGAGCGCTGGTGCTCGCTACCGTGACAGGCGTCACGGGGTGGAACTTCGGTATCACCCACCACCCCGGGTATGCGCCCGCTCTGCCGAACTACGCCGGTTCCGCCGTGGGGCGTACCTTCCCGTCGGCGGCGGGCTTCCACACCACGGACTTCTTCTTCACCGACGACTCGGGAACCTACTTCCTGTCCAGTCGCGACGCCGCACCAGAAGGCGAGATCTCCACGGACGGTGCGGTTTCCGACATCGACGCATGGCTGGACGCGACCGTGTCCCGCTACCGCAGATTGTCCGACCGGCGGATCCACCTGCCGCGCGCCGAGCCGTACCTCGAGGGGCACAACACCTGGATCGCCAACCACCCGGGCTCGCTGCTCGTGATCCCCGTCGCCGACCTGGCTCAGCACCTCATCGCGAACCTGGCGTTCTTCCTGCAGAACGGCTATGGCGTCTATGACGATGTGCACGGCCGGCCCGTACCGGGCGCAGACGACCCGTCGCTGCGGCACGCCGGCGAGCCGTTCCCGCTGTCGTTCGTGGAGCAGTACACGCTCGCGGAGGCGAGCGCCGAGCTGATCGCGGCGGTGTATCCGGGGCACCTGGCGCTCGGGGCGATCGGCCTGGGCGGGTGGACGTTCGACGGGATCGACCGGTTATCGATCCTCGGCGCGTCCGGTGACCCGGACGTCCCCGGGCTGGGCTTCCACGTCGAACACGACGACGCGTGGCCGCTCCCCAACCCGACGGGGTTGCCCGGCGTGTTCGAGACGCTGTCCCGGCCGCATGTGCGCGACGCCGCAGACGCCGTGGAGCGGTTCGCGGCCCGCAAGTTCGGCGCCGGCGGGCCGTTCCATCCCGCCACCCCCGGGCCGTGGAGCGACTCGCCGCGGGTGCGCGGCTCCGCTGCACGGTACGACGAACACTTCCTGCGGCTGCTCACCGACCAGGTGCGGTATATCGACGACACTTTCGGCAAGGTGCCGGGCGCCGTACCCACCGTGCACATCCTGAACTACCTTCAGGCCCACCACCTGGACACGGATTTCTACGACCACCACTTCGGGCCGGGTGCATACCTCGGGACCCACCGCGACCACGAGCACGTATGGCACGGGCGCTGATCCGGCCGCTGGCCGGCGCCGACGAGGTGGCGGCGGGCCTGCGGGTGTTCTTCCGGGCGATGGTGGGGCTGCCCGTATCGACCGTCGACCCCGTCGAGGCGACCGAGGCGGGCCGGTTCCTGGGCGCGTTCGACGGTGGCGAGATCGTCGGCGGCGCAGACGCGTACACGAGTGGGCTGGTGGTGCCCGGCGGAGCCCTGGTGCCGCACGCGGCGGTGACCCACGTCGGTGTGCTGCCGACGCACCGTCGGCGCGGGCTGGCCGGCAGGCTGCTGATCGAGCAGCTGCGGGACGCGGCCGCACGCGGTGAGATGGTGGCGTCGCTGCGGGCCTCGGAGGCCACCATATACGGCCGGTACGGCTACGGCATCGCGAGCGAATCCCGCTCGGCCAGAGTATCGCTCGCGCGCGCCACGCTTCGTCCCGAGGTGCCGGCCGGCGGCACCGTCCGGCTGGTCGACGGCGCCGTCACGACCGAGCTGCTGCGCGGCGTGTACGACCGCAGCCGGGGCGTCGGGGTGATCACGCGGCCCGACGGGTGGTGGCGTCGCCACGAACTCGCCCGCGCGTCCGCGACGGCGCCGTGGTACGCGGTGGTGCACAGCACCGGCGGTGTGGACGACGGCTACGCGCTGTATCGGCCCGAGGACACCACCGGGTGGTTCACCAGCGCCGAGCGGGTGGTCACCGTCACCGATCTCGTCTCCCTGAGCGGCGGCGCCCGCGCGGGCCTGTGGCGCCACCTGCTGGCCCTCGACCTCGTCGATGTCGTGGTCTTCGACTCGCTCGCCCTCGACGACCCGCTGCCGCTCGCCACCCTCGACCGGCGCGCCGTGGAACTCGGTGCGGCACATGATGAGACGTGGCTTCGACTGGTGAACGTCGAGGCGGCGCTGCGGGCCCGCAGCTACGGGACGGCGAAGCCGGTGGTGATCGGCGTGCGGGACCCGATACTGCCGGCCAACGAGGGCGCCTACGTCGTGGGTCCGGACGGTGCGGCGCGCACGGATGCCGCGCCGCAGCTCACCGTGGACGTCGGGACACTCGCCGCCACGTATCTGGGCGGGACCCGCTGGCGGGCGCTCGCGTCCGTGGGGCGGGTGGACGCCCGCGACCCGGCCGCCGTGGCCCGCGCCGATCTGTTGTTCGCGACGGCGGCACTGCCGTTCTCCGGCACCGTCTTCTGATCGTTGTTTCCGATCGTTCTTTCCGATCGTTCTTTCCGATCGTCTTTCCGATTGTCACGGTGCCGTGAGGATCGGCACGATGATCTGGTCGACGATCTCGACGACGACGTGGTCGGGTACCGGCATGGCGCGCTGCGACTCGATCCGCATGAGCTGCGCCGGTAGCTGTACGACACGCGGAGGGAGTGGCCTTCCGCTGACCTCGCCGCGTGCCACGGCGCGGGTCATCACCTCGGCCATCGCGGGACCCAGGTCGACCTGCGGCATCCGCGACTGTGTGGCGCCGATCAGCTCCGGGTCGCTCAGAATCGCGGTGCGCAATGAGCGGACGATCTCGGGGGGTGTGGCGACCAGCCAGTCGGCCAGCGGTCGGAGCAGGGCGATCAGGTCGGACCGCAGGTCGCCCTGATCGCCCTGCGGGAACTCCGGCGGCGGGACCTTGTTCCGCAGAGCTGCGAGGGCGAGTTCCGCGCGGTTGGCCCAGCGGCGGTACAGCACCGGCTTGCCGGTGTGTGCCCGCTTCGCGACGGCGGCCATGCTCAGCTGGTCGTAGCCCGACTCGGCCAGCAGCTCCCACACGGCGTCGTAGATCGCCTGCTCCAAGGCCAGGCCACGGCGACGCCCGCTCGCTGCGTCGTCATCGGTCGAATCGGTCATGGTGGCGGGTTCTCCTCCTTGGGCGGGGTCTCTCAGTCGACATTTAAGATACTGTGGTTCCCTATATGGGAGGGGTGACTGAAGGAGACACGGTATGGAGGCTATCGACGTCCTGATCGTCGGTGCGGGCCCGGTGGGGCTCACGCTGGCCGTCGAGTTGGAGACCGCGGGTGTGCACGCGGTGGTGCTCGACCGGTTGGCCGTTCCCGACGCCGTGCCGAAGGCGCGCGGGGTCGGGGTGCTGGGCAGCGAGGCGTTGCGGCGGCGCGGGATGGGGGCGGCCCTGCAGCGGTGGGATTCCGCCCTCCGTCGGGAGTTCCGCCGCGAGATGGGCAGCGACCGTGGCCAGTTCGCGTGGATCCACAAACTCGACACCACCGTTCTCGGTGGCGGCGACGGCCGGACCGGCGCGCTCATCTGGCAGCCCGACCTGGAGCTGGTGCTGGCCGAAGCGGCTCTGGGGCTCGGGTGCGACGTGCGGCGGGGGCAGCGGGTCACGCAGATCCGCCAGGACGGCGGACGTGTGCACGTCGCTGTCGAGACCGACGCGGGTGAGGTGCGGTACGCCGCGTCGTACGTCGTCGGCTGCGACGGTGGCCGCTCCGTGGTGCGCAAGTCGGCCGGCTTCGAGTTCCCCGGCGTCGACGCGACGACGCTGACACGGGTGGCCCGGGTGCGACCGGTCGATCCCGAGGCCTTCCCGGCGCGGATCCGCACCGCTCGGGGGACCCTGCAGTACCGCGAGTTCCGGGACGGCTGGGTGCGGGTGCGTGTGAGCGAGCCGGACCCGGACGGGATCGGTGCGCGCGAGACGGCCCCCGTCACCGTCGGCGAATTCCAGGACTCGCTCGAGCGCGTCACCGGGGTCGACGTCCGGCTCGACGAGATCGCCGAGGCGCGGCGGATGCGGGTGACGTCGCGGCAGGCCGCCACGTACCGGCTCGGGCGGATCCTCCTGGCGGGAGATGCGGCTCACGTGCATTCGCCGGCGGGTGGGCAGGGCCTCAACCTCGGCATCATGGACGCGGTGAACCTGGGGTGGAAGCTCGCTGCCGTGGTGGCGGGGGACGGCGACGATGAGTTGCTGAACAGCTATACGCGCGAACGACACCCGGTGGGCGCCCGGGTCATCGCCAACACCCTCGCGCAGGCCGCCCTGCTGGAGCCGACGCCGGAGGTGAACGCGCTGCGCGAGATCTTCAGCGACCTCATGGACATCCCGGACGTCCAGGCGCACCTCGGTCGGCTGCTGTCCGGGGTGGACGAGCGGTACCCGCTGCCATACGTCGGCGAGCATCGATCACTGGGTATGCACCTGCCGGACTTCGTCGTCGACGATACGACCCTGTACATGCTCATGTCCGGCGGCCGGCCGCTGTTGCTGTACACCCCGTTCGCCGCGGAAGCTGCGGCGGCTGCCGCTGATTGGGACGACCGTGTGCATGTCGTCCCCGTACATCTGCTCGGTCGGCTCGACCTGTCCGCCGCGCTGATCCGGCCCGACGGAGTGCTCGCGTGGGCGGCCGGGGTGAGCGATGAGCCGGCACTGGACTCGCTGACCGACGCTCTGAGTACGTGGTTCGGACCCTCGCGGTCGGCGGTGGCGCGATGACGCCCGAGCGCCGCCGCGGACGAGAGACGGTCGCGATACTGCCGGCATTGGCCGTGTACCTCGGGCTGGAACTGTTCGGTGCGTCGGCGTCGGTCGCGCTCGCGTGCACCGCCGCGGTCATCGTCACCACCGCGGGGTGGTTGGCCCGGCGTGGCGCGCTCACCCGCATGTCACTGGTGTCGATGGCGGTGTTCGTCGCCGTCGCGGCTCTCGTGTCGATCACCGGCGACCTCTGGCTGTTCCTGCTCAAACCCGTTGCGACCGGCGTCCTTCTCGGAGCGGCGATCCTGCTGAATGCGAGGCGCCGGGAGCGGCCCTACTCCTTGGACATCCTGTGCCGGCTGCGCCCTCGACGGCGCGCGGAGTTGGAGCGCCGGTATGAGGAGGACCCCGAGATCTGTCGGCGACACCGCACCGTGACCACGATGTGGGGCGTCGTCGTGATCGCCGACGGCATCATCCGAGGTGCGGCGCTCCTCGCGTTGCCCCCGTGGCTGGCGATCGTCACATCGATGCCGTTGACCATCGTCGTCGTGGCGTTGGGGGCCTGGCTGTCGTTGCGCTATCTGTCCGTTCCGCCGCCGGCGGAACGTCGACTCGCTGGACAAGAGAATCGGGAGTGAACAAGGCCATGGACATCATCGACGCGTACATGCGGGTATCGGCGCAGACGGAGGCGCTGGTCCGATCGATCCCGGACGACCGGTTCGGTGGCGCCACACCGTGCTCCGAGTGGGATGTGCGGGCGCTCTGCAACCACGTCTACGTCGGCGAGATCATCGTCTCCACCCGCATTCTCGGGCTTCCCCAGCCGGACCCCAAATCCACCGAGGATCTACTCGGCGACGATCCGAGGGGGAGGATCTGCGCGGCGTTCGACGAGTTGCGCGGCCTGTTGACGACGATGGACGATCTCGATCGGACCGTCTACACCCATCGCGACGGGAGGAGTCACGCGCGCAACCTCGCGGGTCTGTTGTCGCGTCGCATCGCCGACCTGCTGGTGCACAACTGGGATCTGGCGAAGGCGCTCGGTCGGTCGACCGCCGACTTCGATCCCGAGCTCGTCGCGTGGACCTTGGAGCACTACCAGAGCAGGTTCGCGGGCTACGAACGGACCGACCCGAAGATCATCGGCTCGGTCGCGGTACAGAGGCCGGCCCCGGCGGGGGCCGGGGACGCGGATCGGTTGGCGGCGTTCATGGGGCGGGACGTGAACTTCACCGCCTAGCGAGATGGCAGCCCCCGGCGGGTGAGGTGCTCGCGGAGCAGGTGTCGGCCCTTGAGGCTGTCGCGATCGCGCAACCGGGCGAGCACCGGTTCGATCCATCCCGCATCGCGGCGGTACTCCGCGTTGTACCCGGCGAGCCGCCGATCGTAGGTGTCGATCGCCGTGTCGGCGGCCGTGTCGTACACCTCGTGGTGCAGCACGGCGCGCTGCGGCAGGCGGGGTTTCACGCCCGCGGCCTCATCGGGATCCGGGACCCCGACCGCGAGCCCGAACGCCGCGAACACGCGGTCGGGCAGGTGCAACTCATCGGCGATCCGATCCGGATGGTTCCGCACGGCGCCCACGAACACCGTTCCCAAACCGAGGGATTCGGCCGCGAGTGCGGCGTTCTGCGCGGCGAGCGCCGCGTCGACGAAGCCCAGGATGGTGCTCTCCAGGTACTCGGGGGCCTCGAGCGGTGAATCGAGGGCCTCCGCGAGGCGCGCGGCGCGACCGAGGTCGGCCAGCCACACCAGGAAGAGCGGTGCCTGGCGCACCGCGTCCTGGTCGCCGACCAGCTGGGCGAGGCGAGCCCGGCGCCGTGGGTCCCGCACCGCGATCACGCTCCACGCCTGCAGATTCGACGATGTCGCCGCGGATTGCGCGGCCGCGACGATCGCGGTGAGCTCGTCGTCGCCGACCGGCGAGTCGAGGAACGATCGCACGGAGCGGTGGGCGAGCTGAAGCTCGATGGTGGCGCTGGTGCGCCGGAGGGAGGTCAGGTCGGGGTCGCGATAGCGGACGGCGACGGGATGGCGGGTGACGGTCATCGTCGAATTGTGCGCCCGGGTGAATCGCGGGGCCACCATTCGGCTCAACCGGAGGCCGAGGGTGCGGTGCTCGATTCGTCCCCGAGCAGCGTGCGGAAGGCCACCTCGCGCGGCTGCGGGCGCCCGTGGAACCATCCCTGCGAATAGGTGCATCCGATCTCCGCGACCAGGCCGTGAACCGCGGCGTCCTCGACGCCCTCCGCCACCGTGTCCAACCCGAGTGTCGACGAGATGGACTGGATGGCGGCCATCACGACGCGCTTCTTCTCGCCGTCGGGGCCGTGGTCGCGGGCCGCGGGAATGACGAACGACTTATCGATCTTGACGACGTCGATGGGAAAGGTGCTGAGGTGGCTGAGGGCCGAATAGCCCACACCGAAGTCGTCGAGACACACCCGGACTCCGAGGTCACTCACCCGGCGGAGAACTGCAGTGGTGGCGTCGACGTCGGAGATCAGCGCAGTCTCGGTGAGTTCGATCCACAGGGCCGCCGATGGGACGCGGTGTGCCGCAAGTGCTGCCGCGACGCCATCCGCGAAGCCGGCGTCCCCCAGCTGGCGCGCCGATACGTTGATCGATACCGCGATCCGACATGTCGGATCCGCGCGCCAGAGGTCGGCGATCACCGCGACGGCGGAGTCGAGCACCCACTGACCCATCTCGATGATCAATCCCGACGACTCCGCCATCTCCATGAAGTCGGCGGGGCTGCGCAAAGCACCCTGGTGGCGCCACCGCAGCAGGGCCTCGAAGGCTACGACTCGGTCTGTATCGGTGTGGACGATCGGCTGGTAGTGGAGCTCGAAACTACGCTGCTCGACAGCCTGACGAAGCGCGCCGGCCAACTCCAGCTCGCGGAGTGCGTCGGATCGCATACAGTCGTCGAACACAGCGCACCGTCCGCCGCCGTCGGCCTTCGCCCGGTACATCGCCGAATCAGCTTCTTGGATCAGGTCGTCCAGATCGGCGGGGTCGGCACGATGGGCGATACCGACGCTGGCCGACAGGGTGATCGCGCCGCAGCTCGAATCGAGTGGGCGGCCGAGCGCGTCGACCACGGCACGCGCGAGCTCGCGGGCGGCCTCGAGCCCCGCTCCCGTCGATATCACGAACTCGTCGTCGGCGTACCGGAACGCGGCGCCCCGGTCGCCCACGAGGCTCGTGATCCGCTGGGCGGCCGCGGCGATCATCTCGTCCCCGACTCGGCGGCCGTGGCCGTCGTTGACCATCTTGAGATTGTCGATCTCGACGAAGAGCAGACTTACATCCGCACCGCTGGTGAACGACTCGTACAGCCCCACCCTGTTGGGTAGTCCGGTGAGCCCGTCATGTGTCGCGGCGTGCCGCTCTTCGGCCTCGCGGCGCTCGACCGCTCGGAGTGCGCGGTCGCTGCGGTACAGGATGGCGCAGAAGAGCCCTACAGCGACGAGGACGCGAACCACGCTCTGGATCTCGCCTGGCGCGGGACGGAGTGCGGGCGCGACCGCTACAGAGAGGCACACCGTCGCGATCTCGATGAAGCGGTACGGCGCTGCAGCCCGGGCGTCGGTTGACGAGGCGGCCCCGCGCGTGACATCGGGGTGCAAGGCGGCAGCGCCGAACAGTGCGAAGCCAGCGGCGGCCACCGTGCGGTGGAGGGGGTGAACGGCGCTGTCCGTGAACGACCCGTACTCGAGTATTGCGTCCGCAGCGATCATCAGCACTAATCCGAGGCGCAGTAGCGCGAAGGTGCGGTTCTGCCGGGCGACGACGGTCGACACCTGCGTCACCCACACCAGCAGCGCGGAGTCGATCCCGAGGCGCACTGTCACAGCCAGGTGATCGCCGTGGGCGACGCCCATGTACTGCCGACCGAGCCACCAGCACGCGATCCCGACGGCGAGGACGCCGACGACCACCGCGAGGACTGGCCGGACTACCTGGCGGCGGGCAAGCCCCTGCACGCGGAGCCACCGGACGACGCCTACGGCTGCGATCAGATGGCCGCATACGACGAGCGCCTGGATGGGAACCGGTCCGGCGCCCGCCGTGATCCGAAGCCACGCGTAGGTTTTCGCCACCGCTGTGACGGCCACTCCCGTGTACGTCAGAGCCATGGCGGACCGGGCGTGGGCGCTCGCGAGCACGATGGTCAGCGCGCCCACCGCGCTCGCCATCAAGCCGGTGACCGGCGCCAGTCCCGCGAGGGCCACCGGCGGCCCGACGGTCGAGATCACCGCGTCGACCGCGAGGGACAGCATGAGGTATACCGCCCACGCTGCGAGTCGTCCGCGACCGTGTGTACCCATCTGTTCCCCGATCGGCCGCGGCATCGGCGATGCGTGCTGTTCGACCACTCGAATCTACGGCACGCCCGGTGGCTCAGCCCAATCGCTCGACGATCGTCCCGTTGGCGAGTCCACCCGCCTCGCATATGGTCTGGGGCCGGTAGCAGCCGCTGGTCTGCTCCAGGACGGACAGCAGCGTCCTCAGGCGGGCGGGTGCCGCTTGCGCCGAGTGGGCGGCCGATCGCTCGGCGCGCTGCCGTTGACGTCGACCTTCGCAGGGTCGGCGCCCGTCATCCCCGACCGCCGTCGGTGTGCACGTGTGCGCGCCGCGTGCGGTCGAGGCGCGCGGCGGTGTCGACACGGATGTACACAGTGATCGTCTGATGCGACACGCTGGCGGCGGTACGCGCGTGTGTCGACCCATTGCAGGTGGTGACCGCGGCATCACTGATCATTCAGTGCCACTTCATGGAAGAGGTAGAAATATTCGCTGGATCTTTGCGACGCGAGGGGTCATCCTGGACTGAGTCCAGACCGTCCGACTCCCCGATCGAGGTGATCGCCATGCGAAACAGTGCCGCATCCAATGGATTCCGTGATTCGATGCGTGTGGCGTGGCGGGCCTTCCTGGAATTCCGACGGACTCAGATCGAGTTGAGCGAGCGTCGGCTGATCCTGCTCGAGCCATGGACCCACGACCTGCTGCACTGGGGCGCCGACGGCACCCTGCACGGCACCGTCGTCACCGGGCCGCGGATGCCGGTGCCGGTCACGCGCGACGGGTGGTGCCCGTGCCGGCCGTTGGACGCTCCGCTCCGGCGGGCCGCCGACCGTCGCTGCGGCACGGCGTGACCGTTTCGGCCGGGATCGTCGATCGGGCCGCCTGCCGGGCCGCGTCGTACCGCCGCGCGCCCGGCGCCCGCTGCGCTGCGCGACCGACACCGCGACCGGCCGCTTAACGACTTCTTGGGGAATCCTTGTCGGGCGTCTCAAGCGCCCGGATTCCGCGCGAAGACCGACCCCGACCGTGCCTATACTCAGCCGCGTCAGGTATTTCCTGAGTCGATCTACATGGGCTGGTCGACGGGGCGAGGGGGACGAAATGACCGATGGGAACGGCTATCCCGGCGGATCGACGCACGGCTACGGCGGGCCGAATCCGGTCGGCGGGCCCGGCCCGGGACAGTTCGGCCAGTCGGGCCCCGGAGGAGGGCCGTTCGGCCGCCCCGGCGATGGGCAGCAATGGCCGGGCGGGCGGTCGCCGGCACAGCCCGGGTATGTCGGCGGGCCGCCGCCGGGCATGCCGTTCGGTGCGGGGCAGTACGGGCAGCCGCAGTTCGCACCGCCGCCGCCCCGGCGGAACAGGAAGCCGCTGATCATCACCGCGCTCGCAGGCGTCGCGGTCGTCGTGATCGTGGTGATCGTCGTAGCGGTGACTCTCGCGGCCCGGAGCGGCGGCGGTGCCGGCTCTGCGGGGGACGCCGTGAAGGGATACCTCGCCGCCCTGGCCCGTGGCGATGCGGACGCCGCGCTGGCTTACGGGGTCGACCAGCCGGCGAGCAGAGAGCTGCTCACCGACGACGTTCTGAAGCAGCAGATCGCGAAGTGGCCGATCACCAACGTCCGGATCCTCGACGACACGTCGTCGGGCAATGCGAGTGGCGTGGGGATGGCGACGGTGCACGTCGCTGCGACGTTCGGCACGACCGTCTCGGACGCGACGGTCGACGCGAAGAAGGTCGGAAACACGTGGAAGCTTGCGACCGCGGCGGTCAAGATCACGGCCGACGTCGGGGGATCGGAGGACGCGTCGGCAGACACCCTCACCGTCTTCGGCAAGCCCGCCGGTACGGGTACGGCATACGTCTTCCCCGGCTATCAGGCATTCGGGAGCTCCGATCCGTACCTGGACGTGACCGCGACACCGCTGCTGCTGGACAAGCTCGACTCCTTCTCGGCCGGCTTCATCTCCGCGCAGTACACGCTCAACGACGTAGGCAAGAAGGCGATCAACGACGCGCTGGTCGCCGCGTTCGCCCCGTGCCAGAAGTCGAAGCTGCTGGCCCCCCCGAACTGCCCGATGTCGATCGATTCGGATGATGGGCTCACCGACGGGGCGGTCTCGTGGGGTACCCCGGACGTGAGCGGAGTGTCCATCTCGATGTTCGACGAGTACCAGCTCCAGGCGCTGCTCTTCGGGCAGGTCAAGGTGCAGGTTTCCGGGAACGGGCAGCCGGGCACCGTCACCGACTACGTCAACGCGACGGTCGATCTGTCGAAGCAACCGCCCGTCATCAAGTTCGACAGCTAGACGTCGCCGTTACGCGCGGTAGGTGCGAGGGGAGAACCATGACCACACGTGTGCAGCCCGGGAGGGCAGACCTCGACGCGGCTCACAGAGTCGTCGCGGCGGTGTCGGCGGCCTTCGGCCAGAAGGTGGTGGGCCAGGACGACCTGCGCGAGTCACTGCTGGTCGGCCTGTTGGCCGGTGGCCACGTGCTCCTGGAGAGCGTGCCGGGTCTGGCCAAGACCACCGCGGCGAAGGTCCTCGCGGAATCCGTCGGCGGCCGGTTCCAGCGGATCCAGTGCACCCCGGACCTCCTTCCCAGCGACATCATCGGCACGCAGATATACGAGGCGGCGACCGGACGATTCACGACCCGCCTCGGGCCTGTGCACGCCAACGTCGTGCTCCTCGACGAGATCAACCGGTCGAGTGCCAAGACCCAGAGCGCGATGCTGGAGGCGATGGAGGAGCGCCAGACGACCATCGCAGGCGAGGTGCACGCGCTCGCTGACCCGTTCCTGGTGATCGCCACGCAGAACCCGATAGACCAGGAGGGGACGTATCCGCTGTCGGAGGCGCAGTCCGACCGGTTCCTGATCAAGGAGGTCCTGCGGTACCCCACCGTCCAGGAGGAGGTCGAGGTGATGCTGCGCATCGACGCCGGGGTCTACGCGAACCGGAGCCGATCGCAGGCCGTCGTCGGGCTCGAGGACGTGGTGCGGGTGCAACAGATCGCCGCGGCGGTGCACATGGACCCCGTCTTGATGCGGTACGCCGGCGAGATCGTGGCGGCCACCCGCGTACCCGGGCGGTCGCTACCGCAGCACCTCGCTCGGGTCGTCGAGTGCGGGGCCAGCCCACGGGCGACCATCGCCCTGTGCCGGTGCGCCAGGGCTGTCGCGGTGTTGGCGGGACGCAACCACGTGATCCCCGACGACATCGCGCGCGTGGCCCACCGCGTGCTCCGGCACCGCATCATGCTGGGGTTCGAGGCGGGGACGACCGGGGTGCGTTCCGACGACGTGGTGGACGCGGTCCTGCACGGCGTCCGGATCCCCTGAACCCATGGAGCGGAACCTCGAGCGGGCCCGCATCCACTTCGGCGGCGACACGCGCGGCCTGCTGGAGGGCGGCCGGTACGCGCTCCTGCACACCCGAAGCCTGGAGTTGGACGATCTGCGGCCGTACGTACCCGGCGACGACGTGCGTGACATCGATTGGCGGGCTACGGCGCGCGAAGGCGATGTCCTGGTCAAGCGGTTCGTCACCGAGAAGCACCACAAGATCCTGCTGGTGGCGGACGCCGGCCGGAACATGGCCGCCCTGACCCCCACCGGGGAGCGCAAGAGCGACGTCGCCGCGCTCGTCATCGGCGTCGTCGGGCTGGTAGCGATGGACCGGTCCGACGAGGTGGCGCTGGTGTACGGGGATCGGACGGGCTCGGGTCGGACGCCGGCGCGGCGCGGCGAGACCCACCTGGGCGGGCTGGTCGACAGGTACCGCGGGGTCGCGGCCGCGAGCCGGGAGCCGAGCGACATCGCAGTCCAGCTGGATTATGTGGCAGCGGGGTTCAAGCGTCGGATGGTCCTCGTGGTGATCTCGGACGAGCCGGAGCCGGGCTCGGAGCTGGGCGCTCGGTTGCGCGGTCTGGCGGGGCGGCACGACGTCCTGTGGGCGATGGTCGAGGACCAGCCCGCCATCGGGTCCGCCGACGACGAACTCGACGGCTTCGACGTCGGCACCGGCCGCCTCGTGCTGGGTGGCCCCTTCGTCGGGCCGCGGGTGGTCGCGGCGTACCGCAGGGCCGAGGCCGAGCGTCGGGCGCGGCTCGACGCGTTCCTCACGGAGTGCGGGGTGCGGGGTGTCCGGATCGCCGGGGCCGCCGACCTCCGGCGCGGGATGGTGTCGTTGCTGGGGGATTTCGCTCATGCCCGGTGACCTGCTCCGATACCTCGGGGGCCCGCAGCCGTACGCGGTGTGGTGGCTTCTCCTGGCCGCCGTGTTGGTGCTCGTGGTCCTCGCGTGGTTCGCCGCAGTCGTCGTGTGGACCCTGCCCGTGGAGCGGCTGCGGCGGTCCAGAGTCCTCGGGCCGCTGCATCACCGCCTGATGGCGCGGAGATTCACCCGGCGCGCCCGCCGCATCGTCGCCGATCACGGTGCCGGTCGGATTCCGGCGGGCGCGGCCTGCTCGGCGCTCCGCCGCACGCTACGTTCCTTCCTCCGGCTCACGACGGGACGACGTGTGGACGCGCTGCCGACCGGGGAGTTCGCCACCGTCGGGCTGAGCGCCGCGGTGCCGGTTCTCCGGGCGCTCGACGAGGCCCAATTCGCGCATCCGCAGCCGCAGGAACTCGCGGTGGCGAGCCTCGGCGGCGAAGTCGAGCGGGTGATCGCCTCGTGGACCTGAGATGGTGGCCGGTCGCCATCGTCGGTGCGTGTCTGCTGGTCGGGGCGCTCGGCGGGGCGATGCTGGGGACGATCGCCCGGCCCCAGCGGATGCTGCGGCCGTTGGCCAACGTCCACCGGTTGACCGGCCTTTCCGAATACGCCCGCCTGGCCAGGCGGCGCGCCGTGGCCCTGGTCGCGCTCGCCTGCCTGCTCACCGTCGCGTTCGGCGCGGCCGTGGTGACCGCGGCCCGCCCCGTCGGTGCGTCGTCGGCGACTCGTTCCTTCGAGTCGGAGCATCCCGAGGACGTGATGATCTGTGTGGGCCAACCGGTCACCGACCCGACGACGTCCGGACTGTTGACCTACTTCGCGGAGACGACCAAGCGCTCCGATACCCTACGGATCGGTTTGACGTCGCCGACGTTGCGCGTGATTCCCATGACCCGCGACCACATGTACGCGGAGACGCAGTTGACCAGGTTCGCGCGGGTGTCGCCCCTGCAGGCCGCGCTCGACGCGAAGCGGACCCTGCCCACCGCGGATTCGACGGCCCTCGAGAGCGGCATCGCCGACTTCTCCCGCCCGATCGACTACACGGACTACGCCCCCTCGGTGAACGACGTGCTCGCGTTGTGCCTCACCGGATTCCCCTCGTTCGAGAGCAGGGGAACCCATCGCCGATCGCTGATCTACCTCGGATACTCCGACCTCAGGTCCAGCACGGACCCGCGCCCGTCGCTGTTCGACGACACGACGCTGCAGAACATGGCGACCAGGGCGGGGGTCCAGGTGAACGTGATCGCCCGCACCGATGTCGTGACGACCAGCGCCCGGACCACCTCAGCGCTCCGCGCGCTCGCCGCGGCCACCGGCGGCCGCTACCGCACCTACAACCCGGCGGGGAGTGCCGCGACCACCCGGGCGGGCGTCGACTCCACGTTGCGCACCGTGCTCGACGGCATCCGGGCGAATCGCCCGCAGGTGGTGCTGCCCGACGGTAAGACCGTTACGAGCAGGAGCTGGGACTCCCCGGCCGCTCCGCTGTACGTGTGCCTGGTCGCAGTCGGCCTGCTGTCCGCGGCGCTGGTGGTGGTCCGCCGATGACCTTCCAACCGATCGTCCCTGCGTGGCTGCTGGTCGCGTTCGCGGTCGCCGTCATCGCCCTGCGCATGCTCACGCTGTACCGCATGCTGGTGCGCACCGGTTCCGGGCACTACCGGCGGCTGGTGTTGCGCTGGAGCGGGCTCACCGTGGCCTTTCTACTGGTCGTGGTCGCGGCCGCCATGCCGGGCCTGACCCCGCGCGAGACCGCGGGAGCCGACCAGCCGCAGGTCCGGTCCACAGCGAACCTGAACGTCTTCCTGGTGGTCGATCGGTCCGTCGACGTACGCGTCGCGGACCTCGGTGCGGGTGCTACGCGACTGAGCGCGATGCGTACCGACATGGACGAGCTGATCGACCAGTTCCCGCACGCACGGTTCGCGGTCGTGGGTTTCGCGTCGACCGCCCACCTCGAGTGGCCGTTATCGGACGACGTGTGGAGCCTGCACCCGATGGTCAAGGGACTCTCCAGCTACACCGACGTGCCGCTCGACGCGCCGTACGAGGTCGACGACGGCGCACCGCAGCAGGTGCTGCGCGACCAGCTCAGGAGGGCGCGGTCCGACTATCCCCGGTCGAAGAACGTCGTGTTCTACCTCGGGGCCGGCGGTGGAGGTTCGCACGCGGCGCAGACCACGCTGACCGGCTTGGCCGGCATGATCGACGGCGGTGCGGTACTCGGATACGGCACGAGTAGCGGAGGCGCAATCCCGGAGACCTACGTAGACGGGCAACTCGTCTACTTCGCGGACCAGTCGACGAGACGACCGATCATCTCGCGGATCGACCAGTCCCGTCTCGCAGACGTCGGCCGGGTGCTCGGCGTGCCGTACTTCCACCGGGACGAGGATGCGCCGATCGCGGCCGTGGTTCCGGGCGTCACAGCCGATCCAGGCCCTGACGAAGACGCATCGACGGGGTCCGGGGTGGTCGTGCGGACCGAGCTCTACTGGCTGTTCGCCGCGAGCGCTGCGGTGCTCGTCCTCGTCGAGTCGGTGTTGACGGTCCGAGACTTCCGCCGGGGCCGCCTGGTGCGGCGCGAGGCGGGGCTATGACGAGGCTCGGCCGGACCTGGGCGCGGGTCGCGCGGTGGTGGCGGGGTGGGCCGACTCGGCTGCGTCTGCGGCGGCGCCTGCTGGTGGTGTCCACACCGTTCGCGGTTCTGGCGGTGTCGGTGGCCGTCGTGCTGGTCACCGTCACCGTCGCCAGCCGGTCCGCGGTCGGGGACTTCGAGCGCCACGACGTCGAGGCACTGCGCGGCGACATCGCGGCGATGCACCGGTTCGGCGTGGTCGACACCGCTACCGTGTCGGTCGCCTCCGGCGATCTGGCGGTCCTCGAGGGGCGGATCGACGATGCCGACGGGGCCTTCACGGCCGCGCTCCGGCGGTCGGACACGTGCGCAACCCGCGTCGACCTCGAGGTGGTCGAGGAGACGCAGGGCGATGTCGCGTCGGTCCGTGGCGACCGGGCCCGGGCCGAGGAGCGCTACATCCACGCGGTGGGCATCGTCGAGGCGGCGGCGCCGGGGTGCTTCCAGGGGAACACCGACCCGGATCAGGCACGTCGCCGGATCCGGAGCGAGGCACTGCCACGCCTGCGCTCGAAGATCGCCTCCCTCCATCAGACCGCCGCGAGCTCGACTTCGCCGGTGCCCGCATCCCCGACATCCGCGCCCCCGGCCTCAGCCACTCTGACGCCGACCCCGTTGCCGGCGCGCCGCTCGGCGGGGCCCGCGCCGTCGCCGTCCACCGCGCCGCTTCCGCCGTCCCAGGTCCCGGTGGTCGGCACCGGTACCGGCACCGACGCGAACTCCACCCCGATCGTCGGGCCCGGCGGCGGCGCGGGAGGCGACGGCAGCGGCGTCCTCGATCCGGTCGATCCCGACCGGATACCGGTTGCCGGCGGAAGACCTGGCCCGGGGCATCGGCTGGGCGTCGGCTCCGATCCCACCGCCACCTTGCAACGGGTGCTGGGGAACTCGGATGCGACCGGAGCGAGCCAGGAGTGAGACGCGAGGGGGAGCCGCTCGGCCGCGGCTACTCTGCCGCGCTCGGCGGCAGCGTAGCCGCGCGGCGGTTGAGGATATGCGCCGGCACCCCGCCCACGTCGACGTCGTCGGGCACGTCCTTGGTGACCACGGCGCCGGCGCGGATGCCCACTCGGTCGCCGACGTCGGCGCCGATCACCATGGCGTTCGGGGAGATGTGGACGTCGTCCCCGATGACCGGCGCCTTACCGTTGGCCTCGCCGATCGTGACGCCCTGGTGGAGGCGACAGTTGCGTCCGACGATGGCGTTCTGGTTGACGACGATCGTGCCGGTATGTGCGATAGACAGGCCGGGGCCGAAGACGTTCCTCGGGATCGAATAGCCGAGGCGCTCGCCGAAGAACTTCGTCCGTGCGATGTACCAGGCCGCGATGGCACGCCGAAGCGGACCGGCGGCGGTGTTGGCCCAGAACTCCGACTTTCGCAGGAGCCTCTGGAACTGGAGTGGGCGCTGGGTGAGGCGGAAGCGCGGCGACCACCTGTCGAATCCGTAGGACCGCAGGTCTGCCTGCAGGTAGGCGTCGAGCTCTGATCGGGACGTGATCATGATCACGAAGGTAGCCTCGATCTGTAGAGTAAGCAAACAATATTTACCTTCAGGATGGTAATATTTGTCGACATGATGATGCATGTAGGCAGATTGCGGTTTGCGTGCTCACAGCGCTATCGAACGGTATTAGTTGCCGTGTTGTAGGTAGAAAACAGAACAGTAAATATCCGTGACCGCCGGCGCCGGTCAGCACGTCAGCTCTGCTCGACGTGGCCGGTTGACGGACGTGCGCGATGGGGTCGAGCTGCTCGCCCGAAGGGTGCCGGTGACGCAGCACCGGTCGGCTGCGCCTGCCGCGAGGTCGGGGTGCCTGGAGAACACGGTTACCCGAGCCTCGGGCTGGTGCTGCAGCGCCGGTTGCGGTTGACCGGGCGCCGGGGCGGCTATTCGGCGCCGGCCCGGCGGGGATTCGAGCGGATGTGGGCGAGGGACTTCTTCAGTTCCTTCTTGGTCGCCCCATGCGCCGCGAGGCGGTTGAGGCGGTGAATCACCACGGGGCAGCGCTCGCACCGCACCTTCTTGCGGCAGCATGTGGACTTGGGCTTGGCGCCCACCAGTTTGTGCGCCTTGGTCTTGCTCACCTGACGAGGTTAGCGCCTCCTAAGGTGCGTCGGTGCGGGGCGGCCGCACCAGCGCGAATAACGCCGAACCGGCGCTGGCAAGTAATCTAGAGGTGACCGAAGCGCTCCGGACCGCGGAGCGTGCCCCCGTCGTGCCTGCCTGCACCGCATACCGCCGTGCAGCCCCGGCGCCACGAATCGGCCGCGCGGCCCCACAGCCGGACCGCTGCGCGCCGACCACGTCAGGAGTAGTGAGTGACCACCGAGCCCAACTTCCGCAACGTCGCCATCGTCGCGCACGTCGACCACGGGAAGACCACCCTGGTCGACGCCATGCTGCGGCAGTCCGGCGCGTTCGGCGAGCGCGCCGAGCTGGTCGACCGTGTCATGGACTCCGGCGACCTGGAGAAGGAGAAGGGGATCACGATCCTCGCGAAGAACACCGCGGTGCACCGCAAGAACGCGGACGGCACCACCACGGTGATCAACGTGATCGACACCCCCGGGCACGCCGATTTCGGCGGCGAGGTCGAGCGCGGCCTGTCCATGGTCGACGGTGTCGTGCTGCTGGTCGACGCGTCCGAGGGCCCGCTCCCGCAGACCCGGTTCGTGCTGCGCAAGGCACTCGCGGCCTCGCTGCCCGTGATCCTCGTCGTCAACAAGACGGACCGGCCCGATGCGCGCATCGAGGAGGTCGTCAGCGAGTCGCAGGACCTGCTGCTCGACCTGGCCTCGGACCTGTCGGACGAGGCCGCCCAGGCCGCCGAGCTGGCGCTCGAGCTGCCCGTCGTGTACGCCTCCGGCCGTGAGGGCAAGGCCAGCACCGTCGCACCTGCCAACGGCGAGGTGCCGGCCGCCGACAACCTCGACGAGCTGTTCCAGATCCTGCACGACTACATCCCCGAGCCCAAGGGCGACCCGGACGCGCCGTTGCAGGCACACGTCACGAACCTCGACGCGTCGGCCTTCCTCGGCCGCCTCGCCCTGGTCCGCGTGCACAACGGCACCCTGCGCAAGGGGCAGACGGTGGCGTGGATGCGCGAGGTGGACGGCGAGCCCGTCGTCACCAACGCCAAGGTCACCGAGCTGCTCACCACCGAGGGTGTCGAGCGCAAGCCCGCCGAGGAGGCCGTCGCCGGCGACATCGCCGCCGTGGCCGGCTTCTCCGACATCATGATCGGCGACACCCTCGCCGACCTCGAGAACCCCGTCGCGCTGCCGCGGATCACCGTGGACCAGCCCGCCATCTCGGTGACCATCGGCACCAACACCAGCCCGCTGGTCGGCAAGGTGTCCGGGCACAAGCTGACCGCGCGCATGGTCAAGTCGCGGCTCGACTCCGAGCTGGTGGGCAACGTCTCGCTCAAGGTCCTCGACATCGGCAAGCCCGACCAGTGGGAGGTGCAGGGCCGCGGCGAGCTGGCTCTGGCGATCCTGGTCGAGCAGATGCGGCGGGAGGGCTTCGAGCTGACCGTCGGCAAGCCGCAGGTGGTCACGCGCAAGGTCGACGGCAAGGTGCACGAGCCGTTCGAGCACCTCACCGTGGACGTCCCCGAGGAGTACCTCGGCGCGGTGACCCAGCTGCTCGCGAACCGCAAGGGTCGGATGGAGTCCATGGGCAACCAGGGCACCGGTTGGGTGCGGATGGAGTTCGTCGTGCCGTCCCGGGGGCTGATCGGGTTCCGCACCGACTTCCTCACCGAGACCCGCGGCACCGGTATCGCCAACGCCGTGTTCCACGAGTACGCGCCGTGGGCCGGCGAGATCCGCGCCCGGCACACCGGATCGCTCGTCTCGGACCGGCAGGGCAGCGTGACCCCGTTCGCGATGATCCAGCTCGCCGACCGCGGCACGTTCTTCGTCGAGCCCGGTGCCGACACGTACGAGGGCATGGTCGTGGGCATCAACCCGCGCGCCGAGGATCTCGACATCAACGTCACCAAGGAGAAGAAGCTGACCAACATGCGTCAGTCCTCCGCCGACGTCATGGAGACCCTGGCCAAGCCGATCAAGCTGGAGCTCGAGGCCGCGATGGAGTTCTGCGCCGGCGACGAGTGTGTCGAGGTGACCCCCGAGGTGGTCCGGGTCCGCAAGGTGCACCTGAACGCCACCGAGCGCGCTCGCGAGCGTTCGCGCGCCAAGTCGCGTGACCAGGCCGCGGTGTAGCCGGGTAGGTTGCTGAGGTACGCGCGGCGTCGGAGCGCGCGGAGGCTGCGCGCTCCGACGACCGCCGCGTGTCGGCTCTGGAATCGTGCCGGCAAGGAACTGCGTCGGTGACAAGACTGCGTCGGCACAGAACTGCGCCGTGGGTGTGACCGTGCCGGTGATGGGAGCGTGCCGGTGATCGGGACGTGTGACGGGGAGGGAGGCTCGGCTTGGGGCGAGCGCCAATGGGCCGCGGCTTCGCTGGGCTGCGGCATGCGGTGCGGCCGCTCGCGGTGGCTGCGCTGGCCGCGGTCGTCCCGCTGAGCGTCGCGAGCTGCGCAGCGAACCCACCGCCGGCGATGCACGGCTCCGACACGTCGACACCCACGCCGCTGCCATCGGCGACGGGGACCACCGTCGTCGTCGCCGTCGACAACCTGGGCGTCGGTTTCAACCCGCACCTCGAGGCCGACCTGTCGCCCGCCACGCAGGCGCTCGCGGCGATGACCATGCCCAGCCCGTTCCGTGAGGTCGTCGGCCCCGACGGGCACGTGCACTACCAGCAGAACACCGACCTCGTCCCGTCGGTCGTGGAGACGTCCCCCGTGGACATCACGTACACGATCCGGCAGGACGCGCAGTGGTCGGACGGTGCGCCCATCGCCGCCGAGGACTTCCTGTACCTGTGGCAGTCGATGATCACTGCGCCCGGCACCGCCGGCGCGGCGCCCTACCGGTTGATCGACTCCGTGACCTCGGGCGCCGGGGGCAAGCGCGTCACCGTCCACCTCAGGGCGCCTTATCCCGGCTGGCGCAGTCTGTTCTCCAACCTGCTGCCCAGCCACCTGATCAAGGACGCGCCGGGTGGGTTCACCGGCGCGATGCAGGGCCGGATCCCCGCGTCCGGCGGCAGTTTCCTGGTGAAGAAGGTCGACATGGCCCGCGACGAGGTGACCCTCGAGCGCAACGACCGGTACTGGATGGACCCGTCGAAGGTCGACCGCATCGTGATCCGCAAGGGCGGCACCGACAGCCAGGCCGCCAACTCCGTGCGCACGGGGGACGTGCAGGTGGTGTCGATGCACGGCGGCCCATCGCTGCTCGCGCAGCTGTCGTCGATCTACCAGGTCAAGGCCATCGACCAACCGGCGCCGCGGCTGATGAGCCTGACGCTCAACACTCGGTCGCCGTTCCTCGCCGACCAGGCGGTGCGCCGCGCGTTGCTCGCGTCGCTCAACGTGGATCTGCTCACCACCGTGGGCTCGGGCGGCGACACCGTCCGTCCCGCCCGCGCGCAGGTGCTGGCACCGTCGAACGCGGGCTATGCGCCGACGATGCCCGCCGGCCCCGCGACCCCGGCAGCGGCGAAGCACCAGCTCGAGGAGGCTCTCGCGGCCGCCGGGTACACACTGCAGACCGCGCCGATCCCGCCGAGCCAGAGCGAGCCGCCGAGCACCGGGCCCGTCTCGCACGTGACGGTGACGGTGCCCCCATCACCCGCGGAATCCAGCTCCGCGGGGGCCGGCGTGAGCGCCTCGCCGACGTCACTGTCGGTGCCGCCGTCGCCGTCGCCCGGCGAGAGCGTGCGGCAGTTCGTCCGCGACGGCGTCCCGATGTTCCTGCGGATCGGCGTGGCGGCCGGCAACCAGGCTGCATTCTCGGTGGCCAGCAATGCCACCGACCAGCTGCGCGCGATGGGCGTGTTCGCGTCCGTGGTGACCCTGGACCCCGACCAGCTGGCCAGCAGTGCGCTCGTCGACGGGACTGTCGATGCCGTGGTCGGCTGGTCCGAGGTGACCGGTGACCCGGCCGTGCGCCTCGCATCACGCGTCGAATGCCCTCCGCAGGGCGGCGGGGCGACGTTGACCGCCGGTGCGCCCGCGACCACCTCCACGAGCCCACCGACGGTGACGGCACCGGCCGGCGGGTCGGGCGAGCCTTCGTCGACGACCACCCCGAGCGGACCCGAGCCCACCGAGCAGAGCGCCGCCACGAGCAGCATGTCCGAGAGCCAGGCCGCCGCCGAGGTCGGCGGCGACATCTCCGGCCTGTGCGACCTGGACGTGCAAGAGCTGGCGCGGCAGGCGCTCACCGGCCGCGACGTGGCGGACAGCCTCGCGTCGGCCGACCGGATGCTGTGGCAGGACGCGGTCGAGCTGCCGATCTTCCAGGACGAGACCGTTTCGGCGGTGGCGCCCACCGTGGCCGGCGTGACCCTCGCGGGACCGCTGGCGACCGGGGTGTTCACCGTCCCCGAGAGTTGGGAGCGCAAGTGAATCGGGCCGAGCGTGCCGGCAGGCGGCTGATGCTGGTGCATGCGCACCCCGACGACGAGACCATCACCACCGGCGGCACCATCGCGCGGTACCTCGCGGCGGGCGCCGAGGTCACCGTCGTCACCTGCACGATGGGCGAGGCCGGCGAGGTGATGGACACCGCCGATGCGCAACTCGTGGACCAGGAGGCCGACCAACTCGGCGGGTGGCGCGCGTGGGAGCTGCGCGGCGCACTGGCGGCGCTGTCCCCGGCGGGTGAACCGCCGCTGCGGCCGCTGTTCCTGGGTGGCACGGGCCGGTTCCGCGACTCCGGGATGGCCGGGGCTCCGTCGGCGGAGCACCCGCGTGCTTTCGCCCGCGCCGATCACGCCGACCGCGCGCCGGGCGGCCCCGTCTGGGCCCTCACCGCGCTACTGCGCGAGCGGCGACCGCACGTGGTGGCCACCTACGACACCGTCGGGGGGTACGGGCACCCCGACCACATCGGCGCGCATCGCGTCACGACGTCCGCCGTCGCCGCGGCCGCCGACCCCGCGTACGCGCCCGAGCTGGGCGCGGCGTGGTCGGTGCCCAAGGTCTACTGGACGGTGTCGGCGGAGGGGCAGATCACCGACGGCGTGCTGCGGCTGCGCGACGACTTCTGCGAGCTGCCCGAGGGCTGGCGCGCACCCAAGCTCGGCGTGCTGCCCACCCATCCCGACGACGAGGTGACCACGATGATCGACGTGTCGCCGGTGCTCGAGAACAAGCGGGCCGCACTGCGGGCGCACGGCACGCAGCTGCACCTGGCGGCGACGGGGACCGAGTTCGCCCTGACCAACAGGGTCGCGCAGCCGGTGCTGGCCGAGGAGGCGTTCATCCTGGTGTCCGGGGAGCCGGGGGAGGTCGTCGACGGTTACGAGCGGGACCTGTTCGCGGGGCTCCCCGAGATCGGGTGACGGGGATCGGATGACGGGTGACGGGGCTCGCATGACGGGGCGGCGCGGGTGAACCGCGACTGGCCGCGGCTACTGCTGCTCGCGGCACTCACGCTGGCCGGCGCGGCGTGTGCCGTGGGCGGCACGATGTACCTGCCGGCGCACGTGGGGTCGGCGCCGATGCCCGTGTCCGCCGTGGTGGCGGGCCTGATGCTGGCGATGGTGTCGGTCGCGGCGCAGACCCTCACCGGACAGGGCTCGTCGGCGTCGCTACCCGTCCTCGCCTTCCTGGTGGTGATCGTGGTGTTCCTGCTGGGCGGCCCGGGTGACAGCGTGACCTACACCGACTGGCGCGTGGCGCTGCTGCTCGGCTGCGGCGTCGGGCTGCCGGCGCTGGCGTGGTACGTGGGCGCCGCCGACCGGTTGCGGCGCTGAGCCCGCCCGATCGGCGGCCTGGACCGGGCGCCTCGCCCCCCGGACGCCCGGGGCGGTGGAATCGCGGTGGTCACAGCCCTGGTCCCGTGCCGGGCACGCTCGTTAGGCTGGGCTCGTGAATGCACTGACCCCGCGCGAGAGCGCCGCGCCCGGCTCAGACGTGTCCGACCGTGACCTGGCGCGCACCGTCGGATGCGTGGTCGCGGTGGTTCGGCCCGCGGTCGCGGGAGTCCGGGTCGCGTCGCTGGTGGCCGGACTCACGCCGATACCTGTCGTCAACGCATACCCGAGGCGCGATGCCCCCGGGCGGGCGCACTGGTGGGTGGCCCCCGTCGGCCTGGTGTCGACGGTGGCCGTGGCCTGGCCCGGTCTGCTCGGCCCGGTGGCGCGGGTAGTGCCGGTGGGTACGGTGCTGGGCTTCGCGAACCAGGCGGTCGTGGTGGTCGGTGTCGCGGGGGAGTACGGCGTGACGGACTTCCACGGGCAGGTGGACCTGGCCGCGCGGGTCCTGGCGCGGCGGCACATCGATGCCCACGAGCTGCTCGGGGAGCACACCTCGGTGAAGGAGCTGGTGCCGGTCGGACAGGTGTGGGCACAGGCGCGGGGCGGCGTGGGCGGCGCCGTGGGCGCGGCGCGGTCGGTGTGGCACGCGGCGCGCGCGGTGCGGAC
>NZ_BAABFR010000047.1:0-37734 GCF_039541155.1 Tsukamurella soli | reverse complement strand
CGTGCGCCCCACGGCGTCGCCGGGCCCGCGCAGCGCGTCGTGCGGGACCAGGCCGGCGGGCACCGTGAGCATGCGGACGTCGGTGGCCGCCAGGCGCACGCCCGGAGTCAGCTCCCGCGCTGCGGCGACGACGGTGTCGGTGGGGCCGCCGGGTCGAGACGTGGCGGCGAGGATCAGCGCCATCGCCGCGAGCGCCCCGGCGAGGGCCCGCCGGGCGGCGACGGTGCGCGACCAGCCCGGGCGGAGAGCAGAGCGAAGCCGGTCGACGCCGCGCGGCTGGAGACCCATCCGTCCGGACCGGGGTCTCCGTGTGATCTGTCGCATATTGCGGACCGTACAGGTGGGGTAACCCTCGTCGGCGATGCCGGAACTCGATGCACAGGGCTCCTGTGGATTACTCGAAAGTTGTGGATTACTGCGCGGTAACCCAGCGTGTCACGCGCTGAACAGCTCGCCGACGCCGCAGGTGGGGAGCTGGATCCAGCCCTCCAGCGAGGCGGCGTCGGCGTCCCGCTCCGGTGGCGCGTAGGCGCGGCCCAGCTCCGCGGCCCGGCCCACCAGGGCGGCCACGACGGCGTCGAGGGCATCGTCCTCCGCGCGGAGGACGTCGGCGAATGCGCCCAGGTCGAGGCGCCCACCGGCCGCCTCGACGAGTCGGTCGACGATCTCGGCCCGCAGCGCCGTTCCCGGCTCCTTCTTGTACCCGCGCGACGGCAGCCCCCAGATGTGCAGCGCTGCGGCCGGATAGACCTCGAAGATCGGACCCGTGGACCGGTCCGCGTCCGCCGCCCCGAGCCGCGCCAGCAGGCCCGCGTTGCGCAGGGCCACGTGCGCGATACGGTCGGCCGACACCAGTAGCGGGGTCAGGCCTGTGGTCGCGGCGACGAACGTGTCGGTACGGCGGTGCGTCACCGCCCGCCGGTCGGCGACGGTCTCGAGCGACGCGATCGGCGGGCGGCCCAGGTGATGGGCGGCGATGAAGCCGACGAATGCGATCGGCCACCCGAACGGTGCGTCTATCGCCACGGCGTCGGAGCTGTCCGCGAGCGCTGCGATCGCAGCGTCGTCGGCACCCACGGCGAGGTCGGTCACCGTCGCACCACCGGCGTGCCACGACAGCGCGGCGACCGCGGTGCGGTCCGCGGTCGCTGCGAGATCCACGCCTAGCGTGCGGATGCTGCGTCCTTGAAGTAGACGATCTGTGCGGTGGTCGCGAGTAGCGCGCCGGCCCGCCCGAAGATCTGCCCGTGCTGGTCGAAATGGCCGCCCACGAACCGTGCGCTGTGGGCCGTTGCGAGCACGTAGTCGTCGCCCTGCGCGGCGAGCTCGGCCTCGGTCGCGTGGAAGTAGGTGGTGAGCGAGATGGTGCCGGCCGGCACGTAGCCGCCGCGGCGCAGGAACACGCGCGGGTAGAACACGTCGGCGATCGATGCCAGCGCCGGGAAGTCCAGCGGGCGCGGCGGGTTGTCCCGGACCCAGAGGGTGGACGTCGAATCGTCGGACTGTGCGTCCCAGCGCCCCGTGACGAAGCGCTTCTCGTAGTTCTTGTCCCAGGCGATGACCTCGGGGAACCACACGGGCTCGTGGTCCGCGGGCTCGCCGGCGGCCGGGGGAGTCGCCTCGGTGTCCCCCCACGTGTCGCGGCGCACGCCGAACACCGCGCTGCCGGACGAGACGATGCCGCCGCCCTGCTCGACGGTGAACAGCCAGTGCTGGTTGGTCCGGTTGGTGCGCACGATCTGCGGGCGTAGCAGCCACTCGCCGGCGGCGACGGGCGCGACGTAGTTGACCGTGAATGCCAGCGGTGCGCCCAGCGCGTCGGGGTGCTGCTGCAGCGCGTTGATCACCGACCCCGCGATCACGCCGCCGAACGGGCCGACCATGTTGTTGTAGGCGGGGTGGGTCCGCGCCGTGAACGTCGCATCGGGCAGCGGCGTGACGGCGATCGCTTCGTCGAAGACGTGGAGCGCTCCGGTCATGTCAGGAGGCGGGGGCCGTGGCCTTCTCGACCTTGGTCGCGGTGCTGCCGGCGGGCTTGGTCTCGGACTTGCCGCCACCGTCGGACTTCGAGTCGCTGGACTTGGCGGTGGTCTCGGCCTTGCCCGACCGCGAATCGGTGCGGTAGAAGCCGCTGCCCTTGAACACGACGCCCACCGAGTTGAACACCTTGCGCAGCTTTCCGCCGCACTCGGGGCACACGGTCAGTGCATCGTCCGAGAATGACTGCACGATGTCGAACTGGTTGTCGCACTCCGTGCACTTGTACGAGTAGGTAGGCACGCGCCCGATGGTACTCCTCGGTTAGCACTCCCACGAGTCGAGTGCCAGTGGCGTGACCGATAGACTCGTATCATGACGGCTTCCCACGGCGTCGGCGCCCCGCCCGGTGCTGCAACGGCTAAGCGCCCGTCACCGTCGCGCCGCATCGTGGACGCTGCCCGCGAGGTGATCGCAGTGCACGGCATTCCCGGTACCAGCATGGACCTGATCGCCAAACAGGCCCATGTCTCGCGCAGCACCCTCTACCGGATCTTCCCCAACCGGGACCAGCTCATCGCCCGCGTGGTGACCATCGAGATCCGCACGCTGCGGCGGCGGCTGGACAAGGCCATCGTGGGGTTCACGCCGCAGCAGACCCTGGTGGAGGTGTTCGTGCTGGGTGTCGAGCAGGCGGGCGCCAACCTCGCGGTCTCCAACGTGCTGGCGGCCGAGCCCGAGTACTTCTTGCGGATGCCCCCCTGGATCTGGGACATCCTGATCCAGGGCGTGGTGATCCGCCTGCGCAACAGCGGCGCCGAGCAGCCGTACGCCGAACTGTGCGCTGTCGTGGACCTGATGCTGCGGATCGCGGGGTCGCTGCTGTCGAACCCGTCCGGGGCCCTGGATATCACCGACATCGCCGCACTGCGTGCGTACGGGCAGAAGTACATCGCGCGGCTGCTGGTACCGGTCGCCGACTAGCTCCGCCGCGGACGGTCGTGACTGGAATCGCGGTCTGAACGGCGCCTCGCGCCTGTAGTCGTCGCCGGCCGACGCTGCGACCTCGATTGTGACGGCGTGTGGCTGTGACCACGTGGGGCCGCACCGATTCCGGTGCAGCTACGCGTCGCCGACAATACGCATCCCTGTGGATAACCACGGCCGCACGCGGTGCCGGTCGCCGTCGCCGCGCGACGATTCCGCACATGGTGGAGATCGCGGCCGCTCGGTGGGCCGAAGTCGGTGGAGTGATGACCAGGCGAGAGCTGCTGGCGGCGGGCTACACGGACGCCGACATCCGCACAATGAGCAGGAGGCGTCGGCTGACTCAGCTGCGGCGCGGGTGGTACTCGACCGGATCCGCGGACCCGGCGGTCGCGGCCGCCGTCCGGTCGGGCGGGGTGCTGGCCTGCGTCTCGGCGCTGGGCCGCCGCGGGATCTGGGTGCCGCCGGCCGATGGGCATTCCCACGTGCGCGCGTCGACGTATGGTCGTGCTTCCTCGGCGCGGTCCTACTGTTCGGCCTACGGCGGCCTCCCCGCGCCGACACAGGCCGTCGACGCTGTGCCCGAGGCCGTGGCCTGCGCGGCGCGCTGCCTCCCGGCGGAGATGTTCGTGGCCGTCTGCGATTCGGTCCTGTTCCGGGACCCGGGCCTCGATGTCGCGGACCTGGCCGGGTTCATCCCGGGTGCACCGCAGCGGCTGCGGCGGTTGCTGGATCACGTCGACCGGCGCGCCGAATCGGGCACCGAGTCGCTGGTGCGGTACCGCTTGCGGCGGCGTGGGATCGCCGTGCGGATCCAGGAGGATGTTCCGCACGTGGGACGGGTGGATCTGCTGGTCGGCCGGTGCCTGGTGATCGAGTGCGACAGCCGTACCTATCACCTCGGGGACGCCTACTACACCGACCGCGCTCGGGACCGTGCCGCGCTCTGGCAGGAGTACGGCACCTTCCGCGTCACCTACGAGGACGTGCTGTTCGATTGGCCGGCGGTCGAGGAGCAGATCCTCGACATCGTGCGCAGCCGCCGACACCTGCGGCCGCCGCGTCCACGGCTGCTCGAACTGGGGGCCGTCGAAGTCGAGGCCTCAGCGGGAACCCGCGACGACAATCGCCGCGAATCATCGCTCCGGCCTCGATTCTGACGGCCTCCCGACGAACCGCACCAGCCCCGACGGCGTGAGGGCGCCGTCGACGGAGACGTCGGTGGGCTCCGCGGGTAGGTCGTCGACCAACTCGTGGTCGTAGACCACCGCGATCAATGTCGCACCGCACAGCCCGACCAGGGATCGGTCGTAGTAACCCGCGCCACGCCCGAGCCGGACGCCGGTGCGCGCCACTGCCAACGCGGGCAGCAACACCGTCGTCGCCTGCCGCAGTGCGGCGGCGCCGAGCCGTGGCCCGCGCGGCTCTCGCAGGCCGAACGGCCCCGGGGTGAAGCCGCCGTCGAAGTCGGCCCAGTCCAGCGGCCCGGGTACCCGGGGCGTCACCGGTAGCAGCACCCTGGCCCGCGCGGCCAGCGCCGCGAGCAGCCGGTCGTCCCCGGGCTCCGACCCCACCGGCACGTACGCCGCGATCACTGGACCCAGCTCGAGCCGAACCACTCGCGCGGCCAGTTCGGCGGCCGCCGCCGCGCGAGACGCGTCGGTCAGCGCCGCCCGGGCCGCCCGGAATCGGCCGCGACAGGCGCACTTCTGCGCTGCCCGATCGTTCGCCGGGCGGGGAGGACTCATCGGACTCCAAGCTTCCGTGGACGGTTGACGCGGGGACCCTACCCCTAAGGTGGTGATATGACACAGACGCCGTCGATTCCCAGAACCGCGGTCGTGCCCGCGGCTGGCCTTGGTACCCGCTTCCTCCCGGCCACCAAGACCGTCCCGAAGGAACTGCTGCCGGTGGTGGATACCCCGGGCATCGAGTTGGTCGCCGAGGAGGCCGCGGAGGGCGGCGCCGAGCGACTGTGCATCATCACCAGTCCGGGCAAGGACGGTGTCGTAGCGCACTTCGTCGAGGACCTGGTGCTCGAGGGCACGCTCGAGAAGCGCGGCAAGCAGGCGATGCTCGACAAGGTGCGACGCGCGCCCAACCTGATCAAGGTGGAGGCCGTGGTCCAGGACAAGCCGCTCGGACTGGGGCACGCGGTCGCCTGCGTCGAGCCGTATCTCGACGACGACGAGGACGCGATCTCCGTCCTGTTGCCCGACGACCTGGTACTGCCGATCGGTGTGCTGACCACGATGGCCAAGGTGCGGGCGAAGCGCGGCGGGTCGGTGCTGTGCGCGATCGAGGTGCCCAAGGACCGGATCAGCGCGTACGGCGTGTTCGACGTCGAGGTGGTGCCGGACGCCACGAACCCGGACGTGCTCAAGGTCAACGGTATGGTCGAGAAGCCCAAGGCGGAGGACGCACCGTCGAACTACGCCGCAGCCGGGCGGTACCTGCTCGACCGGGCCGTGTTCGACGCCATCCGGCGCGTAGGCAAGGGCGCGGGTGGCGAGATCCAGCTCACCGACGCGATCGCGCTGATGATCGCGGAGGGGCATCCGGTGCACGTGGTGGTGCACCGCGGTACCCGACACGACCTCGGAAATCCCGGGGGGTACCTCAAGGCTGCGGTTGACTTGGCGTTGGACCGTGACGATTACGGGCCCGATCTGCGGGCCTGGTTGGAGAAGCGACTGACGCGCTGACGGTGGCACACGCCCACCGCCGGGCGAGACGCGCGAGGTGATGCTCGGGGAGACCCGAGAGGGGAAGGACAGGCGAGGGATGCGCTCAGTGGAGGACCAGCTGGCGCGGGTGACGGCGGCGGCGGTGGCGCCGCGCCCCGTGCGCGTGGGGATCTCCGAGGCGCAGGGCCTGATGTGCGCGGAGGAGGTCGTCGTCGAATCGGCGCTGCCGGCGTTCGACCAGGCCGCGATCGACGGCTACGCCGTGCGCTCGGTGGACGTCACCGATGCGGGCGCTACCGACCCGGAGACCGGCGAGCAGATCATTCTGACGCTGCCCGTGGTCGGGGAGGTCCGCGCGGGATCCCGGCAGCCGATCCGCCTCCAGCCCCGGCAGGCGGTCAAGGTCGAGACCGGTGCGCCCCTGCCGACGCTCGCCGACGCCGTGCTGCCGGAGAAGTGGACCGACGGTGGTCTGTCGAAGGTCCGCGTCGGGCACTCCGTGCGCTCGGGTCAGTACGTGCGCCGCACCGGCGACGACGTGCAACCCGGCGACGTCGCGGTGCGCCGCGGCACCGTCGTCGGACCGGCGCAGGTGGGCCTGCTCGCCGCGGTCGGGCGGGAGCTCGTGTCCGTACACCCGCGCCCGCGCGTCTCCGTGCTGTCCGTGGGCCGCGAGCTGGTGGACATCGACCGCCAGACCGGCGCCGGCCAGGTGTACGACGTCGCGTCGTACGCGCTGGCGGCCGCCGCGCGGGACTGCGGCGCCGAGGTCAACCGGGTGGGCATCGTGTCGGGGGAGGCCGCGACGCTCAAGGACGCGGTCGAGGCGCTGCTGGCGCGCTCGGAGATCGTGGTGATCACCTCGTCGGTGGGCGGGGTGGCGTCCGACGAGATCGTCGACGCGCTCGCCGACCTGGGCACGCTCGAGGTGGAGCGGGTCGCGATGCATCCGGCCTCGGTGCAGGGGTTCGGCACCCTCGGCACGGAGTCGATCCCCACCTTCCTCCTCCCCGCCAACCCGATGAGCGCGCTGGTCGCGTTCGAGGTGATGATCCGGCCGCTCATCCGCATCGCCCTGGGCAAGCGGCAGCCGATGCGCCGGCTGGTGACCGCGAAGTCGGCCGCTGCCTTCCCGTCGCCCGCCGGCCGCCGCGGCTATGTCCGCGGCCAGCTGATGCGCGACGAGGAGACCGGCGAGTTCATGGTGGCGCCGATCCCCGACAACGACTCGCACCTGTTGGTGACGCTCGCCGAGGCGAACTGCCTGATCGTGGTCGACCCGGACGTCACCCAGGTCCGCGCGGGCGACGACGTGGTGGTCGCCTTCTTGGCGCAGCGCGGCTGACGTGCCGCTGTTCGGTGCGCCGTGGCAGGTCGAACTGGGTCCGATGACCACCGCGGCGGGACAGGTGCGGCTGCGCCCGATCCGCACGCGCGACGCGGCGGTGTGGTCGCGGCTGCGGCTGGCGAACCAGCGCGAGCTGCAACCCTGGGAGCCCACCGGCGACGGTAGCTGGGCGCGCCGCCACCAGCCGACCGCGTGGCCGCCGATGAGTTCGACCATGCGCAGCCAGGCGCGGGAGGGCACGCTGCTCCCGCTGGTCATCGAGGTGAACGGGCGCTTCGCGGGGCAGCTGACCGTGGGCAACATCGTGCGTGGGCAGCTGATGAACGCATGGGTGGGCTACTGGGTCGACTCGGCCGTCACGGGACGCGGGGTGGCGACGGTCTCGGTGGCACTCGCCCTCGACCACTGCTTCGGCCCGCTGGGGCTGCACCGCGTGGAGGCGACGGTGCGCCCCGAGAACGGCCCCTCGCGGGCCGTGCTGGCGCACGTCGGGTTCCGCGAGGAGGGGCTGCTGCGTCGGTACCTCCACGTCGACGGGCAGTGGTGCGATCACCTGCTGATGGGGATGACGGCCGAGGAGGTCCCCGACTCGGTGGTGGCGCGGTTGGTCCGCGCGGGGCGGGCAGCGTACTGACCCGGCAGGGCGCACCCGTTGAACTGGTGTTGCTGGTGTGATTTGTGGGGTTTGGTTCGGCGCGTCGGCGAAGGTACGCCAGATCTGGCGCATACCCTGGACCCACGACGCGCCGAATGACAATGGTGTAGTTCACCGCCGGTTGGCATTCGACGCGGGTTGTTCTGTTCGACCCGAGGCGGTTCGGCTCGGGAGGGTTCGGCTAGGAAGAGGGAGTGCGCCCATGCCGACATCCATCCTGTGGGTGGGGTTGATCATCGCCTGGCTCGTGGTGCTGGTGCCGATGTTGGTGGCGCGGCACCCCAAGGTCAATTCGGTGACCGACGCGACGCTCGAGACCCGTGTCCTGCACCGCGGCGGATCTGCACGGCTGCGTCTGCGGCGCAAGGTGCGGCCCACGCCGGCGGTGTCGGCCCGCGACGCCGGGCTCGCCGACGACCGGTCCGACGGTGACGCCGATCCCCTCGGCGACGGCGGCGTCGATCGCGGCTTCGACGACGGCGAGTTGGGCGCTGCGTTCGACAAGGACATGGGAATCGAGCACCCGGTCGACGTAAGTGGGGCGGACGGCGAGATCGACGACGCCCATGCCTACGTCGACTTCGACGTGGACGAACCGTCGCGGAGGCTCGACCTCGACAGCCCGACTATCGAGATCGCGCCGGAGGCGCCCGCCGCGACCGAGGCGGTCCGCGCCGCTGCGCCGCAGGACGAGGACGCGTACATCGACGACGACACCGTCGGGCTGGACGAGCCCGGGGCCGGCATCGCGCCGGAGGTGGACGAGGAGTTCGACGCCGGGCTCGACGACGCCGGGTTCGACGACACCGGGCTCGACGGCGCCGGGGCCGTCACGACGGAGGTGCCCGAGCCGGACCTCGACGAGGACGCGGAGCAGGGGGCCGCCTCGGACCGGCCCGGCAGTGTCGAATCCGAGTCGGTGCGCCGCCGTGGTGGCTTCGACCCGGACAACGATGCCCGGATCACGCAGGCCAGGTACCGGTCGCGGCAGCGCGTGACGTTCGTGCTCGCCGTGCTGGCCGTGGTCGCGCTGGGCGCGGCCCTCCTGGACGTGCAGTTCGCGTGGTATGGCTTCGGCGCGACGGTCGGCCTCCTGGTGGTCTACCTCGCCTACCTGCGGCGGACGGTGCGCATCGAGAGCGAGATCCGTCGTCGCCGCCTGGCTCGGCTGGAGCGAGCGCAGCGGGAGCGGGAGCGCGAGGTCGAGGTTGTCGACGGTGTCCCCGCGTACCGCCGCAGGTACGGCGCGATCATCATGGAGATCGACGACGAGGATCCCGCCTTCGACCACCTGCCGCGCTACCGCGCCGAGGAGTTCGACTTCCTCCGCCGTGCCGACGACGCGGCGGCTGACCTGCGGCAACCGCTGCGACGGGCGGCCGGTTAACACCTTGCTGAAGGGACTTGCTACAGTATCCGAGTTCCAAAGCCAGGGGCTATAGCGCAGTTGGTAGCGCGCCTCGTTCGCATCGAGGAGGTCAGGGGTTCGATTCCCCTTAGCTCCACCACGGAACACCGAAGGCCCCCTCCGCGGAGGGGGCCTTCGCCGTTTCTATGCCCGTTAGCGGCTCTATGCCGTTAGCGGCGGCCGCGGGGGCGCCATGGCCCCCGTCCGCCGCCGAAGCCCCCTCCGCCGCCGAAGCCACGGCCGCCACCGAAGCCGGGGCGCGGTGCGAATCCGAAGGGGCGTGGACCGAACGGGCGTCGGCGGAACTGGAGTGGCATGGATTTCTCCTACGTCGTGTTCGTCGGCATCTCTTGCCGATCACTTCACACACTGCCCCTCGTTCCTGGCAAGACACCCGGTCCAGCTGTCAAGGATGCGAGTGCTGCGGCCGGGCCACCGACGTCGCATCGATCCGGCCGAGCTGCCGAACCTCAGCCGCTTCCTCCAGGCGCCGCAGAGGAAATGCGAATCGTAGGATGTCTCGGGACATAAGAATCGAGGAGCATGCGATGAGTGACGGTCGAGTAGTGATGATCACCGGTGCGGCGCGAGGAATCGGACGGGCCACGGCGATCGCGTTCGCCGAGGCCGGATACCGGGTCGCCGGCGCGGACATCGCTGCGCTCGCCAGTGCCGCGATGGACTACCAGCCCGCCACCGCCGAAGATCTCGCCCGCACGGGGGAGCTCGTGGAGGAGGCGGGCGGCGAGTGGCTACCCGTCGTGTTCGACCAGCGTGACATAGCGGCCGTCCGGAACGGGTTCGCGCAGGCCGTCGACCGTTTCGGCGGCATCGACGTGGTGTTTGCGAACGCCGGTATCCAGGGCTTCGCTCCGCTGCTCGAGATGAGCGACGACCTCTGGCACGACCAGATCGACATCAACCTCACCGGCACGGCCAACGTGCTGCGCGTCGCGGCCCCGCTGCTGATCGAGCGGGGCGGTGGGCGCATCATCATCACCTCCTCCACCCAGGGGCAGCACGGCACGCTGGACGGCAGCGGCTACTCGGCGTCGAAATGGGGGCTGATCGGGCTGATGAAGTCCGCCGCTCTCGAGCTCGGCCGATACGGGATCACCGTCAACGCCCTGATTCCAGGTCTGATCGACACACCCCTGACTCGCCACGAGGATCGGTACGCCCAGATCATCCGGACCGCCGGGAACCAGCCCACCGGCGAGCTCGCCGAGGACGAGCGGGCGGCCGCGGAGGGCATGAAGAAGAAGCTGCCGCTCGGTGTTCCGTGGGTCGAGCCCGAGGACGTCGCGCCACTGGTCGTGTTCCTCGCGTCCGACGGGGCCCGCATGGTCACCGGCACCAGCTTCGCGGCGACCGGTGGAGACAGCGCCAACATCACTGCGTGACCCGGTGTGGACACGCGGACCAGCCCAAAACTACGCGAGTCGGACTTATCTGCCTGAATCGTCCGCGGCGCAACGGTTTCCGATCACCGATGTAACGCGGCGCTCAGGCGCACCGATACTGTCCGGTGACGGGATGGTCCCCTCAACACTTCTCTGAGGAGAATCGAATGAACGCACGCAAGATCGCCGTGGGCGGCGCACTCGGCCTCGGCCTCGCTGCCGGCGCGCTGGGCATCGGCGCGGGCGCGGCGAACGCTGCGCCGGCCACCCCCGCGGCCACTTTCAGCCACTGCCAGTTCGGCAGCTGCGGCGGCGGTGGCGGTTTCAACCACGGTGGCGGCTTCAATCACGGTGGTGGCTTCAACCATGGCGGTGGCTTCAATCACGGCGGCGGTTTCAACCGCGGCGGTGGCTGGAACCGCGGTGGCTGGAACGGTGGCGGCGGCTGGAACGGCGGCGGTTTCCGTCAGCACGGCCCGGTGTTCTGGCACGGTGGCTGGCACCAGCCCATCTGGAACGGTGGCGGCTGGGGCTTCTGGCTCGGCCCGATCTGGATCCCCGTCGCCTGATAGCGACGTGATACAGGGCCGCCACTCCCGACCGGGAGTGGCGGCCCTGTTTCGTCGAGCCGGAGGTGCCTGACGGGCACCGTCGGATCCGACGGTGCCCGCCCGGCGGGGTGGTGGCTGTGTGGCGTCCGGCCACCCGTCGGTAGTCGTACCGCGGTGGGTGGTGCGGCTCAGCAGAACCGGACCATCATGAGCCCGCTGGGCTCGGCGTGGTCGCGAGCGGAACGTACGGCGGCGAGGATCGCGGTGGCCCGCGTGTCCGCGTGCCCGGCGTAGGTGTGGCCGCTGAGATAGGTGACCCGGGCGCAGTGTGCGTCGGGGCTGGCGTGGACGGAGCCCTCGCCCAGGTAGGCGACGCCGAACCCGGCTACCGCCACGACTCCGATTCCGCTGATCGCTGCTGCGACCCGGCCTCGCCTCATCGACTCTGCCTCCCGGTACCTCCGCCGGCCTCGGTGCCGTGCGGATGCGATATCGAGAACGCTAACTGTGGTTCCTTGCGATCTGCTTAACGTTCGGGCCGCGTTTCACGCGAACCCGGCGAACCGCCTGCGGCCAGGGTGCTCATGGCGCTCTCCACGGTCTCTGCCAGGCCGATCACCGCGGTCGAGATGCGCGCTCCCGGGGTGGTCAGGTGGTATTCGGTGTGCGGCGGGTTGGTGCCGGCCGACGTGCGGATCACCAGGCCGTCGTCGACCAGCTCGCGCAGCGTCTGGGTGAGCATGCGATCGCTGATGCCCTCGACGGCGCGGCGGATGTCGGAGAAGCGCTGTGGCCGATCGGACAGTCGCCCCATCACCAGCGCACCCCAACGACCGGTGACGTGCGCGAACACTTCGCGTGACGGGCAGTTCTTCGCGAACACATCGAATCCGGCGCTGTGCGCACTATCCAGCATGGCTCACAGACTAGCCCTTACGAATCGGTTGCGCTTACGAAAAGTATGTGCTCCAATGAGCTGGTACTTGAAGCGTCAATCATCTGAGGAGCATTGTGGCATCCACGCTCACCCGCGGGCAGCGCCTCGCGGTCGCAGTCGCCCGGGTCATCCTGGGCATAGTGTTCGTCGCGCACGGCTGGCAGAAGTTCCACGACTACGGCATCGCCGACGTGCAGGCGAGTTTCGCGAAGATGGGTATCCCCGCCGCCCACGCCTCGGCCTGGTTCGCCGGGGTCGCCGAGCTGGCGGGTGGGGTGCTGCTGATCCTGGGGATCGCGATCCCCGCCGTCGCAGTGGTCCTGATCGTCGATATGCTCGGTGCGATCATCACCACCGACTTCAAGCACGGTCTGCTCGGCGGCTATGAGCTGCCGCTGGTGCTGATCGCCGGTCTGCTCGCCATCGCGATCGCCGACCACGGCGCCACCGCCATCGACACCCACGTTCTGGGTCGCTTTCGGAAGGGTTCCCACGCATGAAGGTCGTAGTCTTCGGTTCCACCGGGTATACGGGCAGCAACATCGTCGCCGAGTCGCGTAGCCGCGGCATCGACACCGTCGGGGTGGCGCGCAAGGCGGGCGACGGTGACCTCGCCGGCGACGCCACCGACGCGGCCTTCGTCGCGAAGGCCACCGAGGGCGCCGACGTCATCGTCAGTGCCCTCCCCACCTCCGCGCCCGCCGGTACCGGCCCCGAGTTGGCCGCCGCGCTCGTCCCGCTGGTCGAGGCCGCACGCGCGACCGGGGCCCGCCTCGGGGTCGTCGGCGGCGCCGGTAGCCTACGCGTCGGCGGCGCGGACGGCATCAAGCTGGTCGATACCCCGGACTTCCCCGAGCAGGTCCGCCCGATCGCCCGCGAGCACGACCGCGCGCTGGACTACCTGCGCACCGTCACCGACGTCGACTGGTTCTACCTCAGCCCCGCCGCCGCGTACGGTTCGTTCAACCCGGGCGAGCGCACCGGCACGTACCGCGTCAGCGGCGACGTCCTGCTCGCCGACGCCGACGGGCACTCGGAGATCTCCGGGGTCGACTACGCGCAGGCGTTCGTCGACGAGATCGTCACGCCGCGGCACCACCGCGAGCGGTTCTCCGTCGCGTACTGACGCACGACGCGACCGGCCCGGGCCCCTGGGGGCTCGGGCCGTCGTCTCCTCCGAGTCGTATGCTTCCATGCATCCGGCTGGAGGACGGGTTCAGCCGGCACAGGCCCTCCGGGAGGCGATATGAGGCGTGAGCCGGTCTTCGACGTGGTGACCGCGCTGGTCCGGGGAATCGTGCGGGTGCAGGGGCTCCACGTGCGGATGGAGGGTGTGGACAACATCCCCGCCGCCGGTGGAGTGGTGCTGGCGGTCAACCACACCTCATACGTCGACTTCATGGACGTCGGCCTGATCGCCCGCAAGGCGGGGCGCTACCCCCGCTACATGATGAAGGCGGAGCTACGGGAGAACCGCGTCGTCGGCTTTCTCATGAAGCACTGCAGGGCGATCGGGGTCGACCGGTCGCACGGGTCCGAGAGCTTCCACGAGGCCGTCGACGCCCTGCGCGCCGGCGAACTCGTGGTGGTCTACCCCGAGGCCACCATCAGCCGGAGCTTCGAGCTCAAGCAGTTCAAGTCGGGAGCCGCGCGGATGGCGCTGGACTCCGGCGCGCAGATCGTGCCCCTGGCGATCTGGGGCGCGCAGCGGATCTGGACCAAGGATATTCCGAAGGCGCTGGGGCGCAGGGGGTTCGAGATCGTCATCGTCGCCGGCCCACCGCTCGAGGCCGACGGTGACGCCGACGCCCTGACCGCTCGGATCCGCACGGCGATGCAGGAGTGTCTCGACCGCGCCCAGGCCGGCTACCCCGCGCCGGTCGGTGCCGGGTGGGTGCCGCGCCGGCTCGGCGGCTCCGCGCCCACGCTCGATGAGGCGCTCGTGCTCGAGGACAAGGAGATGGCGGAGCGCCGCGCCCGCAAGGCGGCACGGGGTCGCTGAAGAACCTCCGAGCGTGCCGCAGGGTATTCCCAGAAAACGTCCGACTGCTAAGCATTTCTGCTGGTCCTGGCCTTGTAGGTGCCCGGTTGATAGCTTTGTGGCGTAGCTCCGCCCGCAGCACTCACACCGAGGAGTCACGATGAGTCAGCCGCCCTATCGTCCGGGGAACGAACCGGCCGACGACGACGATCAATCGTCGATCGGCGGTCGCCATGCCGGTGGCCCGCAGTACACCACGCCGTCGTCCGACCCCACCACCGCCATGCCGCAGTCGCCTCGCCCCGGCGGCACACCCCCGAGCTTCTCGAAGGACGGCCCGGGCGGCCGGCCGGGTGGACAGGGACAGGGCGGGTACCCGCCTCCGCCACAGGGATTCGGGCCGCAGGGTCCGGCGCAGGGCGGCTACCCGCAGTATGGGCAGGGCCAGGCGCAGCAGCCGTACGGTCAGCAGGGACAGCCACCGTACGGTCAGCCGGGACAGGGGGGCTATCCGCCGCCCGGTGGGTTCCCGCCACCGCCGACGGACGGACCCACGGGCGGCTACCCGCCGCCGCCCGGTGGATACCCGCCGGTCGCGTACGGGGGCCAGCAGCCCTACAGCGTGGGCGACGCCTTCACGTGGGCATGGAACAAGTTCACCAAGAACGCCGTGCCGCTGATCGTGTCGATGCTGGTCTACGCAGTGATCCTCGGGGTCATCGGCGGTGTGACCGTCGCCGGGGCGTTCGCGTCCATGACGGACAAACAGACCGTGACCACCGACACCAGCGTCAGCACCAGCGGTACGTTCGGGGGTGCATCCATCGCGATCTTCGCGATCGGATACCTGGTGCTGCTCATCGTGGGTCTCCTCATCGGGGTGGCCTACCAGACCGGCGTGCTCGATATCGCCGACGGGCGCACGGTGACCATCGGTTCGTTCTTCAAGCCGCGTAACCCCGGGGCGGCCGCGGTCACCGCGGTGCTGGTGGGCGTCGCGACCGTGATCCTCAGTGTGCTCTGCTACATCCCGGGCCTGGTGTTCGCGTTCTTCGCCATGTTCGCGACGTTCATCGCGATCGATCGCGGCACGGGCGGCGTCGCCGCGATCACGGAGAGCATGCGGGCGGTGCGCGATCGCGCCGGCGACGCGTTCCTCGGCTGGCTCATCTCGGTCGTGGTGGCGGTGGTAGGAGTGGTGATCTGCTACGTGGGCCTGCTGGTCGGCGGTCCACTGGCGATGCTGATCCAGGTGTACACCTATCGCAGGCTCACCGGCGGGCAGGTGGCGCCGCTCACCCGGTAGGCACCGCGCGAGTAGCCTGCGGCTCGTGTGCCGGACGGGCCCCGTACCGGACGGCGCCGTGCCGCTACCGCGGTGCCGGTGCCGTCCCGCTGCCGAAGGGGCTGCCGCCCAACGACTCCCGGCCGTGTGGGGTGTTCCAGTTGGACAGGTCGGGTCCCTTGGGCACGATGCCCGACGGGTTGATGTCACGGTGCACCTGGTAGTAGTGCCGCTTGATGTGGTCGAAGTTCGTCGAGTCGCCGAAGCCGGGCGTCTGGTACAGGTCCCGCGCATACGCCCACAGGACCGGCATCTCCGACAGCTTCTCGCGGTTGCACTTGAAATGCCCGTGGTACACCGGGTCGAATCGTGCCAGGGTGGTGAACAGTCGCACGTCCGCCTCGGTGATGGTGTCGCCCACCAGGTATCGCTGACCCGACAGCCGCTCCGACAACCAGTCGAGCCGCGCGAACAGCTGGTTGTACGCGGCGTCGTAGGCCTCCTGCGACCCGGCGAAGCCGCACCGGTACACGCCGTTGTTGACGTCCCGGTAGACCAGCTTGTTCACCGCATCGATGTCGGCGCGCAGATCCTCGGGGTACAGCTGCGGAGCGCCGGCCCGATGGAAGTCGGTCCACTCCAGCTCGAAATCGATGGTCATCTGCGGGAAGTCGTTGGTCACCACCGCCCCGGAGGGCACGTCGACGATCGCCGGCACAGTGATCCCCTTCTCGTATCCGGGCGTCCGCGCGAAGTAGGCGTCCTGAAGGCGCGGGATCCCCAGCACGGGGTCGAGCCCGCCGGGGTCGAGATCGAATGTCCACGAACGCTTGTCGTGCGTGGGTCCGCACACACCCATCGAGATGGCGGGCTCGAGTCCCAGCAGCCGCCGCACGATGATCGTCCGCGTCGCCCACGGGCACGCGTACGAGACCACGAGCCGGTATCGGCCGGGTTCCACGGGGTAGCCGTCGCGGCCGTCCCGGGTGATCCGGGTCTCGATGTAGCGGGTGTCGCGCTCGTACGGCCGGTTCGCGATGACGTAGCTGCCCTGCTCGTCCGCTGCGGGTGTCTCGGTCATGCCCTCCACCCTAGGACGGCGTGCCGTCGAGGAAGTCGAGTAACAACCGCCGGAAGGCCGACGGTGACTCGCGGTGCACGGTATGCCCACCGCTCAGCTCGGCGTACCTGGCGTCCGGCATCGCGTCGGCGACCATCCGCAGATACTCCGGCCGCAGGAAGTCGCCGGGCCCGCCGGAGATCACGAGCGTGCGCTGCGGTGTCCGCCGCAGCCGCTCCCACCACGCGGAGTCCACGACGAACTGCGGCAGGACCCGGTCGTGCACCGCCCGGTCGTACCGCAGCACCGCGCCGGGTGATTCCACGACCTGCTTGGCGCCCAGCAGGATCCGCCGCGGGGTGAGCGGTAGGTCGGCGGGGGAGTGCACCTGGTCGAGGCTCAGCGGCATGGGCGGGATCTCCTCGAGGACGAGGTTGCTCACCAGTTCCGGTCGCCGCCACGCCAGCCGCAGTGCCGTCTGCCCGCCCAGTGAGTGTCCCACTACCGCGAGTCGGTCCATTCCGGCCGCCGCGACCACACGCTCGGCATCGGCGGCCAGGTCATCGAGCAGATAGTCGGGGGAGCGGCCGCTGCGACCGTGCCCGCGCTGGTCGTACGTGAGCGTGTCGTGACCCGCGTGTCGCAGGGCGTGCGCGGTGCCTGCCCAGGTGCGGTGATCGGCGCCCATGCCGTGGATCAGCAGCACCGGGTCGGGGCGGGAGCCGGACGGCACGGTCCGGTCGCTGCGTCGATACTGCAGCCGCAACCGGACGCCCTCGGAGCTGACGTACCAGTGGTCCACCGCGCCGACGTTACGCCTCGGTCTGGTCGGCGCTCCCGTAGAACCCGCTGTAGTCCGTCCGCAGCACCTTCTTGTTCAGCTTGCCCACCGAGGTGTGCGGCAGCTCGCCCACCAGTGCGATCGCGTCCGGCAGTTGCCAATTCGCGAACGCCGGTGCCAGCCACTCGCGGACCTCGTCGAGCGTCGGCTCCGTCCCTTCGGTGGGCACGATCACGGGCAGTGGCCGCTCCTGCCACTTCGGGTGCGGCGCTCCGATGACCGCGACCTCGGCGATCTTGGGATGGCTGATGAGCCGGTTCTCCATGTCGATCGAGCTGATCCACTCGCCGCCGCTCTTGACCACGTCCTTGATCCGGTCGGTCACCTTCAGATAGCCGTATCGGTCGATCACGCCCACGTCGCCGCTGCGCCAGTACCCGTCGCGGAAGCCGTCGGGCTTGTCCAGCCGGTGGTAGCTCGACGTGATCCACGGCCCGCGCATCACGACCTCGCCCACGGATTGCCCGTCATGCGGCAGGAACTCACCGTCGGGCCCCATGAGCCGCAGGTCGACGCCCTGTGGCGGCAGCCCCTGGCAGCGTCGGCGCTCCCACGCCTCGTCCTCGGGCACCCGGCCCACCAGCGACTCCTTGAGTCGCAGGTTGACCGCCGCGAGCGGCGACGTCTCGGTGGCTCCGTAGCCGTGGATCACGTTGGCGCCCGTCAGCTCCACGTAGCCGCGGATCATCGACAGCGGCGGCTCGGTGGCGCCGGAGATCAGGCGGGCCCGCGAGAAGTCCGGCGGAACGTCGAGTGTCTTGATGTACTCGAGCATCGGCCCGAAGATCGCGGGCGCGCCGTTGGCGACGGTCACCCCGTGGTCGGTGATCATCGACACCAGGAACGGCGCGTCCGTCATCTGGAACCGGCCCGGCAGCACGAGGCGGGCGCGGCCATAGACCGCGACCTGCGGCAACCCCCAGCAGCTGGCGTGGAACATCGGGGTGATCAGGGCGACCGTGTCGCGATCGTCCGTCGCGTAGGCCGCGGCGACGGCCATCGTGTGCAGCACGATGGAGCGGTGGCTGTAGTACACACCCTTGGGCCGGCCGGTCGTCCCCGTGGTGTAGCACGCGCTGTACGCCGACCGCTCGTCCAGGTCGGGCCACGCGACCTCGTCCGGACCGGCGGCGAGCAGGTCCTCGTAGCTCAGCGTCGTCGGCAGCGTGGTCTGCACGTCTTCGGCGTGCTCGGACATCAGGATCCACTCGATACGCCCGGGCAGCGCGGCCTCCAGCGCCTCGGCGACGGGTAGGAGCGTCTCGTCGACGAACACCCGTGTCACGCCGCTGTCCTCGGCCACGTACGCCAGATCGGCGGGCCCGAGCCGCAGGTTCATCTGCAGCATCACTGCGCCGATACCCGGTATGGCCCAATACAACTCGTTGAATCGACGAGAGTTCCAGTCCAGCACGCCGATCACATCGCCGGGCCGTGCGCCCATCCCGGTCAGTGCGCCGGCGATCCGGGACACGTTGAGATACATGTCGGCGTAGGTGTAGGTCGAGAAGCCGGCCGCTCCCGTGCGGCCCGCTCGCTCCGCTCCCGGCGCCTGGGTATCGACGAGGCCCGCTCGCTCCGCTCCCGGCGCCTGGGTATCGACGAGGCCCGCTCGCTCCGCTCCCGGCGCCTGGGTGTCGACGAGGCCCGCTCGCTCCGCTCCCGGCGCCTGGGCGTCCCGATAGACGATCTCCTGCTCCGGGTACACCCGCACCGCCTGAGTCAGGATCGACGTGGTAGTCAGCTGGTAGTCGTCGCCCATCGTGGAGGGATGGCCGTATACCCTGCCTGCGGTGCCGGTGTGTGTGCTCACATCGTCGGATTGTGGCACCGGGTGTGTGCACTCGGGTGGGAATGCGGAGAATGGCAGATAACTTCTTGGTCGCGGACGATGAACCGCCGGATCCGGGGGAGGACGTCGCCGTCGCCTCCCGGATCCTGGCCGACGTCTGGCCCGGTGCCCGGCCGGAGCTGCTCGACACCAGTGAGAACGTCACGTTCCGCGTGCTGGGCGGCCCGCGCCCCGCGGTGTTGCGCCTGCACCGCCGTGGTTACCAGACCCGAGCCACCATCGCCGCCGAACTGGACTGGCTCGCCGCCCTGGCGGACGTCCCCGAGCTGGCGGTGGTCGAACCGATCACGGCGGCCGGGCGTCGGATTCTGAGTACGGAGTCCCGCTGCGCCGAGCGGCTTGCGGTCCTGTTCGCCGAGATCCCCGGCGCGCCCGTCGACCCGACCGGCCCGGGCGGAGCCCATTTCGGCGAACTCGGGGCCATCGCGGCGCGGTTGCACGCGCACGTCGCGACCTGGCGCCGACCCGCGGGCTTCGACCGGTTCTCGTGGGGGCTCGCCGACGCGCTCGGCCCCCGCGCGCGGTGGGGTGACTGGCGCAGCGGGCCGGGTGTGACGCCTCGACTACGCGGGACCATCGCTCCCGCAGTCGAACTCGTGGCCAGGCGACTCGCCGCATTCGGCACCGCGCCCGACCGCTTCGGGCTCATCCATGCCGACCTGCGCGCCACCAACCTGATGTGTCCTCCTCGGGGAGCGCCGGCCGGCGGTGCGGCGGGGCTCACCGTCATAGACTTCGACGATTGCGGATTCGGCTGGTACCTCTATGATTTCGCGGCAGCGGTGTCGTTCGTCGAGCACGACCCGCGGCTAGGGGAGTGGGCGGCGCAGTGGCTCGCCGGCTACGCGACCGTCGGACGCTTGGCACCGGACCATGTCGAACTGCTCCCCACCCTGGTGATGATGCGCCGCCTACAGCTGCTGGCCTGGCTCGGCGGGCACCCGCACGCCGCCGAGGCCGCGGACCACACCTTCGCTGACGGCACGGCCGACCTGGCCTCCCGCTTCGCTGCCGGACGCACCGGCACCCTGTGGTGATCCACCGGCAGGGGCCTGTCGCGCTGCGGCTTACCGACTGTGCGCAGCCCCACCGAGCGTCGAGACGCTTACCGGGGAGGCGCTCGTCGGTCGGCGCCCGAACCGTCGGTAGGGATCGGCGCCTCCGCTGCGCGGCTGCACCGTCGGTGAGCGAATGTTCTGCCACCTGGATTCCCGCGTGCGGACGGCGGCGGCTGCCGTCAAGCCTTCGAGAAGTGCGGAGCTCACCGGCGGGTGGAGCACATCGGCTGCCCGAGTGCGCGATCTTCCCCGATGGGGCTGAGTCGGGTCGCGTGCCCACCTGCGTTAGCGTGGGCGGGTGAGTAGTTCCGATGCCTTCGCAGCCGGTGTCGCCGCGCACGTGGTGCGCTACGGCGGCAGTTTCTTCCCCGAGCCGATCGACCGCGCCGAGGGCGCGTACGTCTACTCCGGCGACCGCCGCTGGCTGGACTTCACCTCCGGGCAGATGAGCGCCATCCTCGGGCACTGCCACCCCGACATCGTCGCCACCGTGCGGGATGAGATCGGCCGCCTGGACCACCTCTTCTCCGGCATGCTGTCGGAGTCCGTGGTCACTCTGGCCCGCCGCATCGCCGCCACGCTGCCGGACTCGCTGAGCCATGTCCTGCAGCTCACCACCGGTGCCGAGTCCAACGAGGCGGCCATCCGGATGGCCAAGCTGTACACCGGCAAGCACGAGATCGTCAGCTTCTCCAAGTCGTGGCACGGCATGACGGCGGGCGCGGTCGCGGCCACCTACTCGTCCGGCCGGGCCGGGTACGGACCGGTCGCCCCCGGCAACCTGGCGCTACCCACGCCCAACGCCTACCGGTCGCGGTTCGTGGACGCGCAGGGGAAGTACGACTGGCAGTCCGAGCTGGACTTCGGCTTCGAGCTGGTCGACGCGCAGTCCACCGGCGCGCTGGCCGCCGCCATCGTCGAGCCCATCCTCAGCTCCGGCGGCATCATCGATCTCCCCGTCGGCTACCTCGCCGCGCTCCGGCGTAAGTGCGACGAGCGGGGCATGCTGCTGATCGTCGACGAGGCGCAGACGGGGCTGTGGCGCACCGGCGCCGCGTACGCGTTCGAGCGCGACGGCGTTGTGCCGGACATCCTCACACTGTCCAAGACGCTCGGCGCGGGCCTGCCCATCGCCGCCGTCGTGACCTCGGCGACGATCGAATCCGTGTGCCACGACCGCGGATTCCTGTTTTTCACCACCCACGTCTCGGATCCGCTGGTGGCCGCCGTCGGGACCACCGTGCTCGACGTGCTGGAGTCCGGGGTGGGTGCGGCGGTCGCCGGGAAGGGCGCGCGGCTGCGCGCCGGCCTCGACGAGCTGGCGGCGCGGCACGATGTGATCGGCGACGTGCGCGGGCGCGGGCTGATGCAGGGCATCGAGCTGGTGACCGACCGCGTCACCAAGGTGCCCGCGCACGAGCTCGGCGCCGACGTCACCGCTCGCTGCTACGAGAACGGACTGCACATGAACGTCGTGCAGCTGCCCGGGATGGGATCGATCTTCCGGATCGCGCCGCCGCTCACCGCCACCGACGCGGAGATCGACAGGGGCCTGGAGATACTCGACGGCGCCCTCACGGGGTAGGTCACCTGACTCAGCGGTACCGGCAGGGCGAGTTTCATGAACGGCATATCGATCAAGGATGTGCCGCTGCTGCCCCACGCTGTGACCTCCGGCCCACCGAGAGCCCGCACCCCTACGGGTGTCCATGGAGGTGAGGACACATGGTGGGTGGCAGGGCATTTCATGGAGGCGAGGCCGCTCACCGAGTCACGGGACGAACCGGTACCCCATCCCGGGCTCGGTGATGAAGTGCCGCGGGCTGGCCGGGTCGGGCTCGAGCTTGCGGCGCAGCTGGGCGAGGTACACCCGCAGATAGTTGGTCTCCCGGTGATACGACGGCCCCCACACCTCGTGCAGCAGCGTCTGCTGCGATACCAGCCGATCAGGGTTGCGCGCCAACAGTTCCACGATCCGCCACTCGGTGGGCGTCAGGCGCACCGGTTCGCCGTCGCGGGTCGCCGTCCGCGCCCCGAAGTCCACCTCGAAGCTCGCGGTGCGCACCGCCTCAGGCGCGTCCACGACGGACGTCCGCCGCACCTGTGCCCGCACCCGCGCCAGGAACTCGTCCATCCCGAACGGCTTGGTCACGTAGTCGTCCGCGCCCGCGTCGAGGGCCTCGACCTTGTCGTCGGAGCCGTGCCGCGCCGACAGCACGATCACGGGGGCGACCGAGAACTCGCGCAGCCGGGCGAGCACCTGCACGCCGTCGAGGTCGGGCAGACCCAGGTCGAGCACCACCACGTCCGGCGGTGACTCGCGCGCGATCTCCAGCGCCGAGCGTCCGTCGGCGGCCGTCTCCACCCGGTACCCGCGGGCTTTGAGGTTGATCCGCAGGGTGCGGCAGATGGCGGGCTCGTCGTCGATCACCAGCACGAACGTCATCGGACCTCGCCCATCGCGACCGGATGCGCCGCAGGCAGATCCACCACCATCGTGAGCCCGCCGCCGGGGGTGTCCTCGGCCCGCAGCGTGCCACCCATCGCCTCGGTGAGGCCGCGCGCCACGGCGAGCCCCAGCCCCACGCCGTTGCCCGCCGGGGCGTCTCCCATCCGCTGGAACGGTGCGAACATCCGCTCCCGCCCCGCCTCGGGTACGCCGGGGCCGTGGTCCATCACCCGGATCTCGATGCGGTCGCCGCCGTCGACGTGTAGACCCGAGACCCCGAGCGTGACAGCCGATCCCGGCGGCGAGTGCCGTACCGCGTTCTCCACCAGGTTGGCCAGTACGCGCTCGAGCAGGCCGGGATCGGCCAGCGCGGTGGGTGCTTCCGCGCCGATCGCGAGGTTCAGGTCGGCGTCGGGCGCGGCGGCCCATGCCGCCGGCAGCACCTCCTCGATCCCCACCTCACGGGTCAGCGGGGTCAGCGAATCCGATTGCAGCCGAGACATGTCCAGCAGGTTACCCACCAACCCCGCCAGTCGGTCGGCGCTCTCCTCGATGGTGGCCAGCAGCTCCGCTTCGTCGTCCTCGGACCAGTCGACGTCCTCGCTCCGCAGCGACGACACGGCCGCCTTGATCCCCGCGAGCGGCGTCCGCAGGTCGTGCGAGACCGCGCTGAGCAGTGCGGTCCGGGCGCGGTTGTCCTCCGCGAGCCGGCGCGCCTGCCCGGCCGCCTCCCGCCATACCTCACGGTCCAGGCGCGCCGCGGCGTGCGCCGCGAACGCGGTGAGCAGCCCGTGCTCGGACGCCGACAGCGGCGGGCCGCTCACGGCGAGCGCCACCGTCGGCGAGGCGTCGACGGTGTCGGTGGCCGCCTCCAGCGAATCCGGCCCGGCTCCCGCGGTTCTCACGACCCGCCAGGCGTCGGCGTCATCGCGCACGAGCACCGTGGCACCGTCGAGCCCGAACGTGGTGACCGCCTCGTCGAGCAGCGCGGGCAGCTCGTCCTCGGCGGTGAGCAGCGTGTCGGCCAGCCCGGACAGCACGTCGGCGTCCGCGCGGGCGCGAGCTGCGGCCGAGGTCTGGCGCGCGGCCACCGAGACCACGGACGCCACCGCGATCCCGGTGGCCACGAAAACCGCCAGCGCGAAGACGTTCTCGCCGGAGGCGATGGTCAGCGTGTAGAACGGCGGCGTGAAGTAGTAGTTGAGCAGCAGCGAGCCGAGCACCGCGTTGGGCACCGCCGGCCGCAGGCCGCCGACCAACGCTACGCCCACGGTGAGCACCAGGAACAGCATCAGCTCGGTCGGCAGCGAGTGCCAGGGCCGCGTGTTCGCGAGCAGTGCCGTGAGCACCACGGGGCCGAGCAGCGCGAGGGCCCAACCGATCCGGCGGCGCGCAGTGCCGAGCGGGATGGGCCGGTCGGGCAGGTCCGACGGTGCCGGGGCCCGCCACCGTCGCGTCCGTGCCGCGGCCAGCTCGTGGGTCACCACGTGCACGTCGATGTCACCAGAGCCGTCGATCACCGCGTCCGACACCGAGCGCCGCAGCAGCGACGCGACGGGGCGGTGCCGGGACTGCCCGAGCACGATGCGGGCGGCGTTGATCGACCTGGCGTACTGCAGGATCGATGCCGCCACATCGTCGCCGGTGACGATCTGGAATGTGCCGCCGAGCTTCTCGGTGAGCTGCCGCAGCTGCGTCAACGCCGCCGGAGACGCACCCGACAGGCCGTCGGAGCGCGCGATGTACAGCGCGCGCAGCTCGCCGCCGGCGCCCTTGGCCGCCAGCCGGGCGCCGCGGCGCAGGAGCGTGGCGCCCTCGGGGCCGCCGGTGAGCGCGACCACGGTCCGGTCGCGGGTCGCCCACACGGCCGAGATACCCTGCGCGGCCCGGTATTCCTCGAGCTTCTCATCGACCCGATCGGCGAGCCACAGCAGCGCGAGCTCCCGCAGCGCGGTCAGGTTCCCCACGCGGAAGTAGTTGGAGAGCGCCGCATCCACCTTGGCCGGGTCGTAGATGTTGCCGTGCGCCATCCGGCGCCGCAGCGCCTCCGGCGTCATGTCGACCAGCTGCACCTGCTCGGCCCGGCGGACGACGGTGTCGGGGATCGTCTCCCGTTGCCGCACACCGGTGATCGACTCCACCACGTCGCCGAGCGACTCCAGGTGCTGGATGTTCACGGTGGTGATCACCATGATCCCGGCGTCCAGCAGCTCGGCCACGTCCTGCCAGCGCTTCTCGTTGCGGGAACCGGGCGCGTTGGTGTGCGCCAGCTCGTCCACGAGCGCCACCGACGGCTGCGCCGCGATCACCGCGTCGACGTCCATCTCCTCGAGCCGCGCGCCGCGGTACTCGACCACGCGACGGGGGAGCACGGCGATGCCGCGGGCCACGACCCCGGCGAGCGCGGCCTCCGTCTGCGCGCGGCCGTGCGTCTCGACGTAGCCCACCGCCACCGTCGTCCCCCGGCCCGCGCGGCGCGCGCCCTCGTCGAGCATCGCGTACGTCTTCCCGACCCCGGGGGCGGCGCCCAGGTACACGCGCAGCTGTCCCCTGGGCATCGCCCACCTCCTGTCCGGTTCTTCCTCAGCGTAGGTCGGCGAGCGCCAGGTTGAGCTGCAGGACGTTCACCCGCGGCTCGCCGAGGAAGCCCGCCTGCCGCCCGGCGGTGTGGGCGGCGACCAGCGCGGCGACCTGCGTGGTGGTCAGTCCACGAGCCCGCGCGACCCGGGCCACCTGCAGCTTCGCATACGCCGGCGAGATGTAGGGGTCCACCGCGGAGAACGAGGCGGTCACGGCGTCGGCGGGCACCTGTGCGGGGGTGACGACGGTGCCGGGCACGCTGTCCTCGGCGGCGATCGCCGCGCGTCGCTGCTCGATCTGCGCGACCAGCTTGGGGCTGTCGGGGCCCAGGTTGGTGCCGCCGGTCGTCGTCGGGTCGTAGTCGGAGGCCGACGGGCGGCCGTGGAACCACTGCGGGGTGGTGAAGGCCTGACCGATCAACGCAGAGCCGACGACGGTGCCCGATCGCGTGAGCTGGGACCCCTCGGCCTGGTGTCGCATCGCGATTTGGCCGACCCCCCACACGGCGAGCGGGTACCCGGCCCCGACCAGCACGGTGAGCACGATCAGCATCCGCAGGCCGGCGGCGATCTGACGGAAGGTGGCGGAGGTGAACATATTTCATCCAATCCCGGGGAGGAGCGAGACCACGAGGTCGATCAGCTTGATGCCGATGAACGGTAGGGCGATGCCGCCGAGGCCGTAGACAGCCAAGTTGCGGGCGAGCAGCTTGTCGGCGGCCTGCGCGGCGTACTTCACGCCGCGCATCGACAGCGGGATCAGGGCGACGATGATGAGCGCGTTGAAGATCACCGCGGAGAGGATCGCCGATCGCGGGCTGGACAGGCCCATGACGTTGAGCACGTGCAGCTGCGGCGCGATGGGGACGAACATCGCGGGGATGATGGCGAAGTACTTCGCGACGTCGTTGGCGATCGAGAACGTCGTGAGCGCGCCGCGGGTGATCAGCAGCTGCTTGCCGATCTCCACGATGTCGATCAGCTTGGTGGGGTCGGAGTCCAGGTCGATCATGTTCCCGGCCTCCTTCGCGGCGGAGGTGCCGGTGTTCATCGCGACGCCCACGTCGGCCTGTGCGAGCGCGGGGGCGTCGTTGGTGCCGTCTCCGGTCATCGCGACCAGCCGACCGCCCTCCTGCTGCTGCCGGATCAGGGCCAGTTTGTCCTCGGGGGTGGCTTCGGCGAGGTAGTCGTCCACGCCGGCCTCCTCGGCGATCGCCTTGGCGGTCAACGGGTTGTCGCCGGTGATCATGATGGTGCGGATGCCCATGGCCCGCAGCTGCGCGAACCGTACGGCCATACCCTCCTTGACAACGTCCTTGAGGTGGATCACCCCGTCGATACGGGGTACCGCCCCGGCCGGGACGGTGGCCACCACCAGCGGGGTACCGCCGGACGCGGAGATCCGGTCCACGATCACGCGGGTGTCCACGGCCGTCTGCTGATCGGCGCGTCCGCCCGACTCCTCGGAGACCCACGCGAGAACGGCTGCGGCCGCGCCCTTCCGGACCCGGGTCCCGTCGGGAAGGTCCACGCCGGACATCCGGGTCTGGGCGGTGAAGGGCACCGACTCGCCGTGCTCGAGCTGGTCGGCGTTCACCGTGAAACGCTCGGTGGCCAGGTCGATCACGGACCTGCCCTCGGGCGTCTCGTCGGCGAGCGACGCCAGCATGGCGGTTCGCGCGAGGTGTTCCTCGGTGGTCCCGCCCACCGGCCGGAACTCGGTCGCACGTCGGTTGCCGTAGGTGATGGTGCCCGTCTTGTCCAACAGCAGCGTCGACACGTCGCCCGCGGCCTCTACGGCGCGACCCGACTTGGCGATCACGTTGCGCTGCACCAGCCGGTCCATGCCGGCGATGCCGATCGCGGACAGCAGGGCGCCGATCGTGGTGGGGATGAGGCACACCAGCAGGGCGACCAGGATGATCACGTCGACCTTGCCGCCCGAATACGCGGCCATCGGCTGCAGCGTCGCCACGGCGAGGACGAACACCAGCGTCAACACCACAAGCAGGATCCCGAGCGCGATCTCGTTGGGCGTCTTCTGCCGGTCGGCGCCCTCGACCAGCGCGATCATCCGGTCGATGAAGCTGCGTCCGGGCTCGGTGCGGATCTCCACCGCGATCTCGTCCGACAGCACGCGGGTGCCGCCGGTCACGGCGCAGCGGTCGCCGCCGGACTCGCGGACCACAGGGGCGGACTCGCCGGTGATGGCCGACTCGTCGACGGTGGCAACACCTTCCACGACGTCACCGTCGCCGGGGATCACCTCGCCGGCCGCCACCAGGACCACGTCGCCGACGTGCAGCTGCGAACCCGGCACCGTCTCGGTCGTCCCGTCCGGCAGACGGCGGCGAGCGGAGGTCTCCGTCTTCGCCCGGCGCAGCGACTCGGCCTGCGCGCGGCCCCGCCCCTCGGCGACCGCCTCGGCGAGGTTAGCGAAGATCACTGTGGCCCAGAGGAACACGGTGACCCCCCAGGCGAACAGCGAGGGATGGATGCAGGCGAGCACGGTGGTGTACACCGACGAGATCCACACCACGAACACGACCGGCTGGCGGTACTGAGTACGCGGATCGAGCTTGGCGAACGCGCGGGGGAGCGCCTCGCGCAGATCGGACGCGCGGATCCCGAACGTCCAACGATTCACCGAGACGGCGGGTTTCGGGTCCGGGGTGCCGGGCGATGGCGCGTCGGACCGGTGCGAGAAGACGGTGTTCACAGTGCGGCCTCCGAGATCGGTGCCAGGGCGAGGGCTGGGACGAAGGTGAGTCCGGCCACCAGCAGCACCACGCCCACGGCCATGGTGACGAACAGGGGACGGTGGGTGGGGATGGTGCCGGCGGTCACGGGAACCGTCTGCTGCCGTGCGAGGGACTGGGCGAGCAGCAACACGAGCACCATGGGGACGAACCGGCCGAACAGCATCGCGGCGCCGAGGGTGTAGTCGAACCAGTGCGTGTCCACCGAGATACCGGCGAAGGCGCTGCCGTTGTTGTTGGCGGCCGACGCATACGCGTAGAGCATCTCCGACAGGCCGTGCGGGCCGTCGTTGTTCAGAGCCGATCGGCCCCAGCCCTGCCCGATGGCGAAGCCGGTGCCCAGCAGCACGATGGTCGGCATCACCAGGATGTACAGCGCGGCCAAGGTGATCTCGGGACGGCGGATCTTCTTGCCCAGGTACTCCGGCGTGCGGCCCACCATCAGGCCGGAGATGAACACCGTGATGACCGCGATCACCAGCATCCCGTACAGGCCCGAACCCACGCCACCGGGGCTCACCTCGCCGAGCACCAGGTTCAGCAGCGCCATGCCGCCGCCGCCGGGGGTGAGGCTGTCGTGCGCGGCGTTCACCGCACCCGTCGACGTGGATGTCGTGGCGGTGACGAACATCGATGTCCCCCACTGCCCGAACTGGTACTCCTGGCCCTCCAGGGCGGCGCCCGCGGCGCGCGACGCCGTGCCCTGCCCGGCCAGCTGGGCCCAGACCGTGACGCCCAGCGACGCGACGAACAGCGTGCTCATCGCGCCGAGGATCGCGTAGCCCTGCCTGTGGTTGCCCACCATGTTCCCGAACGTGCGCGGCAGCGACACCGGGATCAGCAGGATCAGGAAGATCTCGAAGGCGTTGGTCAGCGGGGTGGGGTTCTCGAACGGGTGCGCCGAGTTGGCGTTGAAGAAGCCGCCGCCGTTGGTGCCGAGTTCCTTGATGGACTCCTGCGAGGCGACCAGCCCGCCCGTGAGCACCTGGTGCCCGCCCGCCACCGTGGTCACGTCCCGGTGCTGCCACAGTGTCTGGATCACGCCCTGCCCCATCAGGATCAGGGCCGCGACGAAGGCGATCGGGAGCAGCACCCGCACCGTGCAGCGCGTGATGTCCACCCAGAAGTTGCCGAGCCGGTCGGTGCGCTGCCGGACGAAGCCGCGGAGCAGCGCGATCGCCACCGCGATGCCCACCGCCGCCGAGGCGAAGTTCTGCACCGCCAGGCCGGCCGTCTGCGCGATGTCGTTCATCGCGGTCTCGCCGGAGTACCACTGCCAGTCGGTGTTCGTGACGAACGAGACGGCGGTGTTGAGCGCCTCGTCGAAGCGCCACGCGCGCGGGTGGACGCCGGGCAGCAGCCGCTGCGCCATCAGCAGCGCGGTGAGCACAGCGATGCCCACGACGCTGAAGGCGAGCGCCGCCACGATGTACGTGCGCCCGCTCTGGTCCGCGTCCGGGTCGACGCCCACCAGGCGGTATATCGCCCGTTCGACACGCCAGTGGTGGTGCGACGTGAATGCGTGCGCCATCCAGTCGCCCAGCGGCCGATAGCAGATGGCGAGTGCGACCAGCACCGCCGCGATCGTGAGCAGCCCGGCGGCCGAGTCGCCCATCAGAACCGCTCCGGCCGGATCAGGGCGTACAGGAGGTACACCAGTGTCGAGAAGGCCACCACGAGGGCGACCAGGTCTGCGATATCCATGCCTGGACTCCACCATCGCGGAAGGGGTGCAATGTCGTTCGTTGACGGCCTCCATGCGCGTCTTGACGGGTTCTTGACGCGGGCGGCCGCGATAGCATTCCGATGTGACCGGCCGATGTCTGCGCTTCCTGGCGGCGCTCGTCGTGGCGGGCGTCCTGGCCGGCGTCGCGGGCGGCGGCTGCGCCCTGCTGCTGCGGCTGATCCAGCATCTCGTCTACGGCTACTGGTCCGGCTCACTGCTCGACGGTGTCGGGGGCGCCGGCCCGGCCCGCCGCATCCTCGCCCCCACGCTCGGCGGGGCGGCCGCCGGCGGATGCTGGTGGGCGCTGCGCAGCTGGTGCGACCGCCGGGGTACGACGGTGCCGCGGTTGCGCGCCGTTCTCGGGCTGTCTACCGATTCCCCGTCGCTGCGCTCGCCCCGGCCGAGGCGGCTGCCGTGGGGCACCCTGCTGCCCGATGCGCTGATCCAGATCCTCGCCGTCGCCACCGGCGGCTCGATCGGCCGGGAGCGGGCGCCGCGACAGATCGCTGCAGTCCTCGCCGACATGGCGACGCTGCGCTGGGGCCTGACCGACCGGCAGCGGCACCTGGTCCTCGCCGGGGCGGCGGGCGCCGGCCTCGCCGCCGTCTACAACGTCCCCGCCGCCGGGGCGCTGTTCACGCTCCGCGTGCTGCTTCAGACGTGGGATCCCTGGGCGATCGTCGCCGCCGTCGTCACGTCCGGGTTCGCCGTGCTCACCGCCGAGCCTGTGACCCAGGGTGAGTCCACGTACGCGTGGCACCCGCACGGCGCCGGGCTGGTGACCGGTGCCGGGTGGGTCACCTGGGTGGCGGCAGCGGCGGTGATCCCCGTCGCGGTGGTGGCCGGCGCGGGATTCCGCCGGCTGATGGGCCTCGCCGGGCACCGGACACCGTCGGGCATGGTGCTGCCCCTCGCGATCGGCGCCGCGGGACTCGCCGTGGGCATCGCCGCCGTGTGGCTGCCGGCCGCGCCCGGAAACGGGAAGTCGATCGCGACGCTGGCGCTGGTGACGGGCGCACCGATCGCGACGTTCGCGGTGCTCGCGGTACTCAAGCCGCTGCTCACCGCGCTGTTCCTGCGCGCCGGCGCATCGGGCGGGCTGCTCACGCCGTCGTTCGCGACGGGGGCCGCGCTCGGCGCGATCGCGGGGGTTCTCGCCGCGCACTGGGCGCACGGGGTGTCGGTGCCGGTGTGCGCGCTGGTCGGCGCCGCGGCGTTCGTGTCGACCACCGAGCGCGCTCCGCTGTTCGCCGGAGTGTTCACCTGGGAACTCGCGCACCCGCAACTGGTGCTGCTCGTGGTGCTGGTGGCGGTGGCGATCGCTGTGCGCTACGTCCGATTCGACCGGCTGGTCCCGGGTGCCAGAATGAGTCCTCGTGACGCGCGCGCCGGAGTACCAGCAGACCCGGCCGGGCAGTAGGGTCCCCGCCGAGGTCTGGGTCCTGGTCGCGGCGAGCTTCGTCATCGCGCTCGGCTACGGGGTCGTCGCACCCGCCCTGCCCGAGTTCGCGCGCAGCTTCGACGTGGGGATCGCGGCCGCGTCGGCGGTGGTGTCGGCGTTCGCGATCATGCGCCTCGCGTTCGCGCCGGCGACGGGGCCGATCGTGCGGCGCCTCGGCGAGCGCTCCGGCTACATGGCGGGTGTGCTGGTCGTGGCCGTCTCCACCCTGGCCGTGGCGTTCGCGCACAGCTACTGGCAGTTGTTGCTGTTCCGGGGTCTCGGCGGCGTGGGTTCGGTGTTGTTCACCGTGTCCTCGATGGGCCTGATGATCCGAGTGGCGCCCGTCGACATCCGCGGGCGCATCTCCGGTGTGTACTCATCGAGCTTCGTGTTGGGCAGCATCAGCGGGCCCCTGCTGGGCGGGGCGCTCGTAGGGTTCGGTCTGCGGGTGCCGTTCGTGGTGTACGCGGTGGCGCTGGTGGTGGCGGTCGCCGTGGTGTTCCTGGCGCTGCGGCACTCGCAGCTGGCCCGGCCCGAGCCCGTCGTCGCGGCAGCGGCGCTCACGGTGCGCGTCGCGCTGCGCGACTCGGCGTACCGGGCCGCCGTGGTCACGGCGCTCGTGTTCGGCTGGGTGTACGCCATGCGCGTGTCACTGGTGCCGCTGTTCTTCGCGACGGTGCTGCATCAACCCGACGCGATCGCCGGGTACGCCCTGGCGACGTACGCACTCGGCGACGTGATCGCGATGTTCCCGGCCGGGCGCGCCTCCGACCGATTCGGGCGCAAGCCGTTCCTGATCGCCGGGATGCTGGTCCTCGCCGCCGGCACCGTCGCACTCGCGCTGAGCGGGTCGGTGCTCGTCGCATTCGTCACCACGGCGATCTCCGGGCTCGGCACCGGCATGGTCAGCCCCAACCTGCAGGCCGTGCTCGCCGACGTGCTGTACGGCCACGGCCGCAGCGGCAGCGCCCTGTCGACCTACCAGATGGCGCAGGACGCCGGCACCATCACCGGCCCGCTCGTCGCCGGCGCGATCGCGCAGGGCCTCGGCTTCTCGTGGGCGTTCGGCGTCACCGCGGTCCTGGCCGTGCTCGCCGCCGTGGTCTGGCTGCCCGCGCGCGAGAGCCTGCGCCGCGCGGTGCCCGACGCCTGAGGCCGTGTTCGCCGAAACCGACGACCCAGCGGCGCGACCCCCTCGAAACCGGGGGTGTGTGCGGCTGAGGCGTTGATCTCGGGCCGTGACCCGCCCGGCCGAACTACCGCCAGCTGGGCAGCCACATCTCCATCCCCCACCACCACGTCGAGATGGGCTCGCCGGTCAGGATCGGCCACAGCCAGGCGAAGTTGAGGATCACCAGCGACGTGTACAGCACGACGACCCACCTGCCGGTCACGAGTCTCTCGCGGCCGAACGTCGCCGCGCGGCCGTCCGTCCCGAGTATCTCGTTGCAGATCAGCCCCAGACCGATCGCGAGGAAGGGCGTCAGCGTGAGCCCGTAGAAGTAGTACATCTGCCGGTCCAGGTCGACGAACCACGGCAGGTAGGTGGCGAAGTACAGCAGGATCACCGCGGCCCAGGCCCATTCGCGCTTGACCAACCACTTCCACAGGCCCCAGGCCACCACCGGCAGCGAGACCCACGCGAGCGCGGGGGTGCCGAGCAGCATCACGGCGCGCACGCAGTTGCCGCCGCCGCACATGCCGTGCGTCTGGTCGGACGTGTAGGCGTACAGCATCGGCCGCAGCCCCATCGGCCACGTCCACGGCTTCGACTCCCACGGGTGGTGGTTGCCTGCCGAGTTGGTCAGGCCCTCGTGGAACTGCAGCACGCTGTCCTCGTAATAGCCCAGCGACCGGATCGCGGCAGGGATCCACGAGAACGGTCCGCCCGCCCCGATCGTGTTCCCGACCTCGTAGCGGTACACCGCAGTCTCGGACGCGAACCAGGCGCCGAAGGTGGCGAGGTAGACCAGGATCGGCGTGATCGCGAGGACCAGGCCGGTAGGTACCAGGTCGCGGACCACGGTGCCGGCGACCGGCCGCTTCACCCGGTAGGCGTAGCGGTTCGCGAGGTCGAAGCCCAGCGACAGCACCGTCAGGCCGATCAGGTAGTACATGCCGGACCACTTCACGGCGAACGACAGGCCGATGCATAGCGCCGCGCCGAACCGCCACCACCGGAATCCCATCCGCGGCCCGAACGGCGAGTCCGCGATCCGGCCCTCGGCGTACACCTTCGCGAACCGTCGACGCATCTGGTCGCGGTCCGCGAGCACCATCGAGAACGCGACCGTGCCCAGCATCACCAGGAAGATGTCCAGGATCCCGACCCGCGACGAGACGAACGTGAGGCCGTCGCAGATCAGGAAGATGCCTGCCAAGGCGCCCACCAGCGTCGATCTGCTCAACCGCCGGGCGGCGCGGATCGTGACCAGCACCAGTACCGTGCCCGCCATCGCCGACATGAAGCGCCAACCGATCGGGGTGTACCCGAACATCCACTCGCCGACCGCGATGAACCACTTGCCCACCGGCGGGTGCACCACGAGTCCGTAGGCCGGATTGTCCTCGATCCACCGGCCGCTGGTGAGCATCTGCCACGCCTGCGGCACGTAGTGCTTCTCGTCGAACACCGGCGTCTGCACGGCCTGGTTGCCGTTGAACCCGTCGTTGGTCGGGGAGCCCAGCCCCCACAGCCGAGTGACGGCTGCGATCGAGGTCAGCACGATGGTCACGTACCACCCGCGCACGGTGTCGGTGGCGCCGAAGACGGGGGACGGCACCGTCGGCCCCGGGCTGATGCGGACACGCTCGGGGGCCGGGGCGTCCAGTACCGAGCCGGTGGGTTGGGCGGTCACCTGGCCCATCGTAGGGTGTTCCGTTGTGGGTACCGATCAGGGCGACACCGTCGGACCCGGCGTGGGGGCTGTCCCTCGTGCCGGGCGGCTCCTGGTGGCGGGGGTTCCGATGGGCAACCCGCGCGACGCCTCGGGACGCTTGATCGACGCCCTGGCCACGGCGGATGTGATCGCCGCCGAGGACACCCGACGCGCCCGGTCGCTGGCCGCGGCGGTGGGAGCGGAGCCCGTCGGGCGCATCGTCAGCTTCTACGACCACAACGAGCAGGCGCGGATCCCCGGGCTGCTCGACGACCTGCGGTCGGGCGCGACGGTGCTGCTGGTCACCGACGCGGGGATGCCGTCGGTGTCCGATCCCGGATACCGGCTGGTCGTCGCGGCCGTCGCCGCCGACCTGACCGTCACCTGCCTGCCCGGTCCGTCGGCCGTGACCACCGCGCTCGCCCTGTCCGGGCTCGAGGTGGAGCGGTTCTGCTTCGACGGATTCGCGCCCCGCAAGGCCGGCGCCCGCCGGGCATGGCTCGACGAGTTGGCCGGCGAGCGGCGCGCGTGTGTCTTCTTCGAGTCGCCGCACCGGATCGCCGAGACGCTCGCCACGGCCCGGGACGTGCTCGGCGGCGAGCGGCGCGCCGCCGTGTGCCGGGAGCTCACCAAGACGTACGAGGAGGTGCGGCGGGGCACCCTCGCCGAGCTGGCAGCCTGGTCCGCCGACGGTGTCCGCGGCGAGATCACCGTGGTGCTCGCGGGCGCGGCCCCCCGATCGATCGATCCCGAGGACCTGGTGTCGGAGGTGCTGAGCCGGGTCGACGGCGGCGAGCGGCTGAAGGACGCGTGCGCCACCGTCGCCGCAGAGACGGGCGCGTCGAAACGAGAGCTCTACCAGGCGGCGCTCGCAGCGCGGGGGTGACGGCCCTACAGGTGGGTGGCCGAGACGATCGTCGCTGCCTTGTGTAGGCACTCCTGGAACTCCGCGGCGGGGTCCGAGTCGATGGTGATGCCGCCGCCCACGCCGAGGCGCATGGTCCCGCCCGGCGCCCACTCGACGGTGCGGATCGCCACGTTGAGATCGAGACCCGTTACGGGATGGTCGATCCCCACGGCGCCGGTGTAACTCCCGCGGGTGTGCCTCTCCCACTGCGTGATCCGCTCGCGTGCGGCGATCTTGGGGGTGCCGGTCACCGACGCCGGCGGGAAGGTCGCCGCCAGCAACTGATCCCGCGTCACCCCGGGCCGCAGCTCGGCGGTCACGTGCGACACGAGGTGCCACACCCCGGGGGCGGCCTCCACGCGCAGCAATCCCGGCGCGCGGACGGTGCCGATCCGGGCGACCCGGCCCAGGTCGTTCCGGACGAGATCCACGATCATCACGTTCTCCGCCACGTCCTTCATGCTGGCGCGCAGCGCCTCCGGCGGCTCCGAGCGGGGGAGCGTGCCCTTGATCGGGTGCTCGGCCACGTGGCCGTCGCGCTCGGTGAGGAAGGTCTCCGGCGAGAACGACATCAGCGCTCCCCAATCCCCCTGCAGGAATGCGGATTTCCGCGGGGCGGTGCGAGCGACTATGTCGCAGAACATGTCCAGCGGGTCGCCGACGAGCCTGCCGTCGAATCGGGTGCACACGTTCACCTGGTACACGTCGCCGGCCCGGATCGCCTCCTTGCACGCATGCACCGCCGCACTGTGTGCTGCCGGATCCGGCCCGCGCCAGGTCGCATGCCACGGCCGCCCGCCGCCGTGGGCGCGCGGGAGTTCCCCGTGCCACCCCGCGCCGTCGCGGCGCAGCAGCGGGCCCGGATCGCCCCCGACGACCTGCGGGAGCAGCCGCGCATCGTCGGCGCGTACATCGGGGTAGCCCAGCACGCCGAGCCACGGCGCACCGTCGGGCATCCGCCCGGAGGCCAGCTCCGGGGCCGGTGCGAGCAGGGCGTCGAACCCGCCCCACGAGCCGATCAGTGCCGCGGGCCGCGCCCCGGACTCCCGCAGTGCCCGCAGGGCGGCGAGTGGGTCGATCGGCGGTACCACCGCGACATCGTCGCAGACCACGGTGCGATCCCGCCGATCGGCCGTGCCCCACCCTCCCGCGGGCCTAACGTGACAGTCGTACCAGAATCGAGGAGGAACACCGTGCCCGGAATGCGCCCCGACCTGAGCGGGGTCGACCCGCTCGTCGCGAATCTGACTCGCCGGGTCTGCATCGGCGACCTGACCACCCGCGCGGCGCACCAGTTCGGTGGGCGGGTGGCGGTGGTCGACGGTGACGTCACGCTCACCTTCGCCGACCTCGAGGCGCGCGCCGATGCGGTCGCGCGGGGGCTGCGGGAACGTGGACACGCACGCGGCGACGCGATCGCGCTGCAGCTGCAGAACCGGTGGGAGTTCGTGGTCGCGTTCTTCGCATGCGCCAAGATCGGGGTGGTGGCGATGCCGATCAACCTCGCCCTGTCGCCCGCCGATGTGGCCTATCAGCTGGCCGATTCGCAGGTGTCGGCGGTGATCTCCGAGGAGGCGTTCGCGCCCGCACTCGAGGCCGCCCTCGCCGGCGCTCCCGGGGCCGCAGTCCGCGAGGTGTACCTGGTCGGCGCCCCGCGTGAGACGTTGGGCGGGGTGTCCGTCACCGGCTTCGGCGACCTCGCCGCCGCCGACACAGCGCCGATCGAGACGGTCGTCGAGGACCGCGACATCCTGCACTGCCTGTACACCTCCGGCACCACGTCGCGCCCCAAGGGCGTGGTCACCAGCCATGTCGCGGTGCAGATCGCAGTGCTCACGACGGCCATGACCGTGGGGATGCGGCCCGATGTGGTGCCCGTGGTGCAGCCGATCGTGCTGCCCCTGTTCCATGTGACGGCCCTGGATGTGGTGCTCCTGCCGACCCTCACCGTGGGCGGAGCCGCCGTGCTACTCAGGGGCTTCGATCCGGCTCGGGTAGCGCGCACCTTCGTCGATCACCGGGTCACCCACATCGCACTGCTGCCCATGATGTGGGCGGCGTTGCTGGCGGCGCCTGCGTTCGTCGCCGCAGACACCGACGCTCTGGTGACCGGCTTCTACGCGATGGCGCCGATGCCCGCGGCGCTGTTGGAGCAGGTGCGGGCCCGTTTCCGCAACGCCGCGATCATCCTGGGTTCGGGGCAGACCGAGACCACGCCGCTGTCGGAGATGCAGTGGCCCGGCCATCAGGAGGGCAAGGACGCTTCGTGGGGGCCGGCGGTCGCGACCACCGACATCGCCATCATGGGGCCGGACGGTGAACTGCTGCCCGCTGGGCAGGAGGGTGAGATCGTCTACCGCACACCGCAGCTCATGGAGGGCTACTGGAACAATGCGGAGGCGAACCGGGAGGCCTTCGCGCACGGCTGGTTCCACGGCGGCGACATCGGTTATCTCGACGACGCCGGCGTTGTCTGGTTCACCGACCGCGCCAAGGACATCATCAAGTCCGGGGGCGAGAACGTCTCGTCGGTCGAGGTCGAGCGGGTGCTGCTGGGGCACGAGCTGGTCGGCGAGGTCGCAGTGGTGGGGACGTTCGACGACCGGTGGGGCGAGGCCGTGACGGCGATCGTGGTGCCCGCCGTGCCGCTGGGCGCCGACCGCGAGCGCGACGCCGCGGAGGCCATCCGTGCGTTCGCGCGGGAACGGTTGGCGGGCTTCAAGACTCCCAAGAGCGTGGTGTTCGCCGAGTCCTTGCCGAAGACCGCCACCGGCAAGATCCAGAAACACCGGCTGCGCTCGACCCGGTCTGTGGCCGGCGTGGGGCGAACGGAGCATAGGTAACGGTCGGGCGACGCGCGGCGATCTCCACACCAACGGAAGGGACACCACCATGCGCACCACCGTCATCGCACTCGCCGGCGCGGCGGCCGCCGCCGTCCTAGGCCCGGCCGGCGAGTGCGAT
>NZ_BAABFR010000046.1:0-37960 GCF_039541155.1 Tsukamurella soli | reverse complement strand
CTTCCTAAGACCGCTTGGCCTCCGACTTCGGCGCGGCGGTGAGGCGCCCGCACGGCGCGGCGGCGAGCGGGGCGGGCACCCCTCGTACCGGTCCGCGGTCGGCGGCGAGCATCGCGTAGCCGGGGAAACAGGTGAGCCAGGCGCCCATCGACGCGCCGGCGGGCCGCGGAACGGTGGCGATGTCGAGCTCGGCGCCGGTGCCCGAGGCCTCGGCGAGCATCCCCAGCGTGCCCACCAGACCCGCCATGCTCACGTCCTTGGCCGCGGCCGGGCGAAGGTCTGCGAGCAGGCCGGACGCCCGCCGCAACTCGTCGGCGCCCCGGTGGCCGGTGCTGTCCCACTGCCGCTCGTGGTAGCCGGGCCGCCACCCGCCGCCCAGGTCGGCGATGACGGTGACGGTGTCGCCGACCAGGCCGGCACCGGCGCGGATGGGTTCGCGAGCGGTGCCGACCGCGGTGACCGACAGTGCCGATGGGACCCCGAGTTGGGTGTGGCCGCCGAGCACTGGGACGTCCCACGCCCGGGCGGCGTCCGCGATCCCGCGGATCACCCGGTGCAGGTGCGCCGCGGTGGGGGCGCCGACGGCGTCCAGCAGGCCGACGGGCAGCGCCCCCATCGCCGTGAGGTCGTTGAGGTTCACCAGGACCGAGCACCAGCCGGCCCACTCCGGGTCGCGCTCGACCATCGAGGGCAGGATCGCGTCGCACGCCGCGACGACTCCGGTCCCGGGAATCGGGACACCGTCGTCGCCGCGGAACCCGCTGGGGCCGAGTCCGTCCCGCTGCTCCGCGAACGGGGCCAGGGCCGATGCGAGCACCGCCTTCGTCGCCTCGACCACGCGCTGGACAGGGTCGAGCGGCCATCGCATCAGCCGGTGCGGACGCCCGGCGAGGACGGGGGCCGGACCGTGGTCCGTCCAGCCGATGCCGCGAAACAGGCGCGCGTACCGGTCCTGCACGGTGGCCTCGAAGCGCAGCACGCCCAGGCGCTCGGCGTGGGCGCACGCGGCGCGGACCAGCGCGGTACCGACCCCTGCAACCTCGTGTCCGGACGCGACCACCAGGCGGCTGCCTGCCCACCAGCCGATGTCGGTGTCGGGCAGACCGTCGCCGCGGTACGGTGCCAGCCGGACACCACCCAGGACCGCGCCGTCCGGCGCCACTGCGACCAGAACGACGGTGCGTGGGTCGGCGTCGATCCCGTCCCGATCGGTTCGCGCGAACAGCCCCTGACGCTCGACGAACTCGGTGTGCCGGAGCCGGTGGTAGTCCCGCAGCCGAGCGTCGCCGGGATCGAGCGCGGTGATCAGAAAGGCCGGCGGCGGTGGGGGAGCGCCCGCCAGGATCGACAGGCTCGCGGTGGCGCGCGGCGAGACGCGGATGGCGCCGCCGTCCAACATGATCAGGCCCCCGCGCTCTGGAGCAGGCTGCACGCCCCGCACGCGGCGCAGCCCGCGCGCTGGTCGGCTCCCGCCATGCCGTGCAGCCGGAGGTGGTGTGCCACCTCGCGAGTGACCTTCTCGAGGAGGGCGGCGTCGGGCGCGGCCGCACCGTCGACGTCCACCGCGAGGGTGCCGGCGTGCGGACGGAACGGCACCACGAACGGGTATACCCCCATGTCCGCGAGTTCGGCTGCACCGCGGATCATCTCGTCGGGATCCTCGCCGAGCCCGACAAGCAGGTACGTCGAGACCTGGTTGCGCCCGAAGACGCGCACGGCCTCGGCCCAGGCTGCGCGGTAGTCGGCGAGGGGGACCGTGGCCTTGCCGGGCATCCACCGGCGGCGCACGTCGTCGTCGAGCGACTCGACGTGGATGCCTATCGCATCAGCACCGGCGTCGCGCAGCTCGGCGAGCACGGCGAGGTCGGCCGGCGGCTCGCACTGCACCTGGATCGGCAGGTCGGGCACGGCCTCCTTCACCGCGCGGACGCAGCGGGCCAGATGGCGCGCACCCCGGTCCCGCCCGGCGGAGGTGCCCGTGGTCATCACCATCTGCGTGATGCCGTCGAGATCCACTGCGGCGCGCGCCACCTCGGCCAGTTCTGCCGGGCGCTTGACCGCGGTGGTCGCACCGCTGCGCAGCGACTCCTCGATGGAGCAGAAGCGGCATCGCTGGTCCTCCGCGTAGCGGACGCAGGTCTGTACCACGGTGGTGGCGAGGACACTGCGGCCGTGCAGTCGGGCGAGCTTCTCGTAGGGCACCCCGTCGGCGGTGGTGAGGTCGTAGAACCGCGGGCGGGCGACCGCACTGACCTCGATACCGATGTCGGTACCGTCGAACAGCACGCGATCACCGTCGAAGACATAGGGACTGCTCGGGTTCCGCGGGACGGCCGCGGCCATGCCGTCGATGAGCAGATGACCGTCGTCGGTGGGGCCGGCGCCGCCGGTGCGATGGACAGGCGGCGTGCCGCGGATACCGAGGAGGGCGAGATCGACTCGGGTGGAGACGGACATGCGATCACTTCCTTGGTGCTGATCAGCGGTTGACGGCGAGTCGTAGCTGCGAGCCGCCGAGCGACTCGGTGACGGTGTCGGCGATGTGCCGCGCATCCCGGTCGATGCCGAGGAAGCGTCCCGAGCCCCAGGTATGCATCCAGGGCAGGCCCACGAAGTTCAGCCCCGCGACCTCGGTGACGCCGCGCGTCTGCATCGGCCTGCCGCCACCGTCGAAGGCGCTGGCCTCGATCCACCGGTAGTCGGGCCGATAGCCGATGGCCCACACGATGCTGGTGATGCCCTCGGCGGCGAGGTCCAGTGCGGTGGGATCGGTCTCGGGCTCCCACACCGGCTCGTAGCGGGACGGCGGCGGCGCGTCGATACCCTCGCGTTCGATATGCCGGTCGATGTCGGCGCAGATCGAGTTGTACACGGCGTCGGCGCGGTCCAGTGCCGCGGTGAGCGTGGCCGCGAACCGCAACCGCGTGTCCGTACCGTCGACCAGCGTCCCGTACAGGCGCATCCCCTCTGCGGCGAAGCGGCGCAGGTCCACGTCGCGCCCGCCATCGCGGCCGGTCACGTAGTGGTTCGTCTTCTCCTGCGCGGCCTTCCCCCCGGGGTACTGCCGTGCGGGGGTGTCGTACAGACCCATGTCCGACAGCCACGTCATGCAGTCGCGGCCGCGATAGAAGCGGGCGACCCGCGGCGCGCTGCCGACGGCGAGATGCACGCGCCGTCCGGCGAGGTGCAGGTCCTCGGCGATCTGGGCGCCGGACTGTCCGGACCCGACCACCAGAACGCCGCCCTCGGGCAACTGCTCCGGATTGAAGTACTCCTCCGAGTGGACCTGCACGACAGCGGGATCCAGAGAGCCCGCGTACGGCGGCACCACCGGGAGCGGGTATCCGCCGGTCGCGATCACCACCTGGTCGCAGACCAGTGTCTCGGGGCCGGATGCGCTCTCGAGCGTGAGCTCGAAGCCACCGTCGTCGCCCCGTCGCAGGCGCGTCACCGTCGTATGCGTGCGCAGCGGCGGCTCGAACGTGGCGAGCCACCCGGCCAGCCACTCCACGACCTCGTCGCGGGTCATGAAGCCATCGGGGTCGGGGCCCGCGTACGGGTAGCCGGGGAGGCGGCAGTGCCAGTTCGGCGTGACGAGAGTGAAGTTGTCCCAACGCTTGTCGGACCAGGCATGGACGGGGGTGTCGGACTCGACGACGATGTGCTCGACGCCGGCGCGGCCGAGGTACCAGCTCACGGAGAGGCCGGCCTGGCCGCCGCCGACTATGACGACGGGAACGTAGGTGGAGTCGGTGGTCATGATCGCTCCGGAGCGGTAGCGGGGAGGGGTGGGTGCATGGTGACGACCTCGACGCGGTCGTCACCGGCGAATCGTGCTACGGCGGCGCGGATCTGTTCCGTGGTGGCCTGCGCGGAGGTGCAGGAGAAGCCGTACCGGGTGCGGACCCGTTCGGCCGCCCGGCCGAGGGCGGTCTCGGCACGGCGCCGGAACTCGTCGACGCTGTACCACGAGCCGGTCGAGAGATGGTCGTGCATCACGAGACTCGGCGAATAGCACTCCTGCACAGCGCCGTCCGGCCAACGCACGGCGAACGTCATCTCAGGCATGGGCCAGGTCCCGCCAGCTCGCGGTCGTGTCCGACTCGACCAACGGGCCGTACACGTCGGGCCGACGGTCGCGCAGGTGGAACATCCCGGCGCGCATCGCGGTGAATGTGCCGGCGATGTCGACGTCGGCGACGGCGAGGCCGCTGTCGAGTCCGGTCGTGGCGAGCACGTTTCCGCCCGGGTCGACAATCTTGGCGTTGCCGACGTAGCGCAGGGAGCCGAACGTTCCGGCCTGGTTGGCGGCCACCCAGAACACCTGGTTGTCGAGGGCGCGCGCGGCGTCGAACAGGTTGAACCGGTAGGTCCACCGGTCGTCCTGGAGGTTTTCGGCGGTCGCCGTGCGAGCGGCCGGCCAGGCGGAGAGGCTGACGATGACCTCGGCGCCGCTCAAGGCCATGATCCGCGCGGCCTCGGGGAATGCCTTGTCGTAGCAGATCTGCAGTCCGACGCGCCCGATCGGCGTGTCGAAGACGTCGTAGCCGGAGCCGGCGGAATACGACATGTTCTCGCCGAGGGGCTGGTGCACCTTGCGGTAGCTGCCGTAGATCTGCGTGCCGTCGAGCACGGCGGCGGCGTTGAAGCGGGTCTCGCCGTCGTCCGCGAGCTCGCAGAAGCCGATCGCGATCACCGTGTCGCCGATGATCGACTGGACCCGCGCGATCTCCGGTCCGTCGAGCCGGATAGCCGGCGGCAGTGAGCGTCTCGTGTTCTTGACGGTGTCGCCGTGGTTGCCGAGCGACGAGAGGTAGCCGCCGATAGCGGCCTCGGGGAAGGCGACGAAGTCGACTCCCCGCTCCCGTGCCTGCGCGATGTACGACGCGATGGTCGAGTAGTTCTGTTCGAGGTCGCGGGTGAAGTTCGCTGCGACCGTACCTATGGTGGTCATCGAGGTCCTCGTGCGTCCGGTCGGTCAGACCATGTAGGTGGAGTTGATGATCGCGCCCTTGCGCGCGTAGTGGATGAGCGCGTCCTGCACGTCCAGTGGATGCGCCGGCACCACGCCCTCGATCAGGTCCTCCTCGCGGGCGCCGTGTAGCGCTAGGCCGAATCGGCAGCAGAATACGGTGCCGCCCTCGGCGATGAACGTCGCGAGCGCGTCGTTGATGTTCTGCTCGCCGGGGAAGCCGGAGTCTCCCGTCTTCGGAAAGCCACGCGTGGCAAGGCAGTTCAGTGCTCCGGGGCCGTAGAAGTAGATGGCGGACTCGAAACCCTTCCGGAGCGCGCGGGTCGCCTGGAGGACGGCGACGAACGCGACCGACGACTCGTGGGCGATGCCGTGGACGAGGGTGAAGTAGCTCTCGCCCTCCTCGGCCCGGTAGTCGGGGAAGATCTTGGTGCTTCCGTAGATGTTGCTGCCCTTGGGCAGCGACGGGTGCGGGATCTCGGCGAGGGACTCGGCGATGTTCTCGGTGATAGCGTCATCGAAGGTGGCCACGGGATGCTCCTGACGGGAGGCGCGGCGGTTGCCGCGAAGAAGGATGCGGTGCCGGGCGACGGTGTCCGGCGGCGGAGTCCGGATCGAGCCGATCCGGTGTCGATGTGGCTTCGAGGGCCACACATAAGATTTGACGCCTCCCGCATTGCGTAGTGGTTACCGATGGAATAAGCGATGCGCGGATCTGTGTAACCTGTGGCCGGCGTCGACGCGGCGGTGCACATGGTGGAGGGGCGTCGTGATCGACGGAACGGTGCACATGTTGGGCGTACCGTGGGGATATGACGTCGACGATCGTGATCATCGGGGCAGGTCTCGCCGGAGCGAAGACGGCGGAGGCGCTGCGGGACAAGGGGTTCGACGGGCACATCGTGCTCGCAGGCGACGAAGCGGACCGACCGTACGAGCGGCCGCCGCTGTCGAAGGACTATCTGAACGGCAAGGCCGACCGCGACAGCGTGTTCGTGCACGACGCCGCGTGGTACGCCGAGCAGGATGTGGACCTGCGCACCGATACCGTCGTCACCGCTATCGACCGGGCCGCCAAGCGCGTCGAATTCGCCGACGGTGACCCGGTCGCCTACGACAAGCTGGTCCTCGCCACGGGCTCGCGCCCGCGCGAGTTCCCCGGGGCAGGGCGCGACGCCGCGGGCGCGTACTACCTGCGCCGGTTGCCCGACTCGGACCGGCTCCGGGAGATGCTGAAGGGGGCGAACCGGATCGTGCTCGTGGGCGGCGGGTGGATCGGGCTCGAGGTGGCCGCCGCGGCCCGCGCGGCGGAGGTCGCCGTGACCGTCGTCGAACCCGGCGAGCTGCCGCTGATCACGATCCTCGGCCGCGAGGTGGCGCAGGTCTTCGCCGATCTGCACACCCGTCACGGTGTGGATCTGCGCACCGGCGTCGGGGTCGACCGGATCGAGGCCGACGGCGGCTCCACCGCGACGGTGTATCTCGACGACGGCACATCGCTCGAGGCGGACGCGGTCGTGGTCGGCATCGGTGCGATCCCCAACGTGGAGCTCGCCGAGCGCGCGGGCCTCACGGTGGAGAACGGCGTGGAGGTGGACGCCGGGCTGCGGACGTCGGACCCCGACGTCTTCGCGGTCGGAGACATCGCGAATGCGGAGAACCCGGCGCTGGGCCGACGTATCCGCGTGGAGCACTGGGCCAACGCCCTGAACCAGCCCGCCGTCGCCGCCGCCAACGCGCTCGGCGGGGACGAGAGGTACGAGCGGCAGCCGTACTTCTACAGCGACCAGTACGAGCTGGGCATGGAGTACACCGGCTATGCCGACGCCGACGATCGGGTGGCGATCCGCGGTGACACCGGCAAGCTGGAGTTCCTCGCGTTCTGGCTGCGCGACGGGCGGGTGGTCGCAGGCATGAACGTGAACATCTGGGACCAGGGTGACGCCATCAAGGAGCTGATCGGTTCGGGTCGCGTGGTCGACACGGCTCGGCTCACCGATCCCGCGATCCCCCTGTCGGAGGTCTAACGCCGATACCGCGCAGTCGAGCGTGCGTTGTGGTCGTCTGCCCGCAGATTCCGCGTGTACACGACCACTCTTGTGGCGGGCTGCGCGCCGTGCTATGCCCGGGTCGCGCGGAAGTCCCGCGATTCGGCTGCGGCGTGTTGAACCGGCAGTACACTGTGGTTCTTCATAGCGGTTCTCCGAGTCGAGGAGGCGTCATGGTCGGTGAGCGGATCAAGCGGAACGTGGATGCGGCGGTGGACATCGCGACCAATTCATTGGACAAGTCCGCGGGGATCGTCAAGGGTGCCGGCGAGATCCTGAAGGGGAACGTCGCGGACGGCCTCGGCGAGATCGCGAAGAACTCCACCGACATCGCCACGCACGCCTCGAAGACCGGTTTCAAGATCGCGACGCAGAACGTCGCGGATGCGCACCGCGACACGGCGGCGGCCGCAGAGACCGCGGCCGACCGGCTCGACGAACGGCGCCGCCGTAAGGAGCAGGCCGGTCTCGAGTCGCCGAGCGGGGAGTGAGCCCGGCGTCCGGCTGGTGGACCGTCGCCGCTGCAGACGCCGATAACCGAGGTCGGGGGACACCCCGCTGACCGGCCCGGCAGCCCGCTTCCACCCGTCCGGCAAGCGCTCCGCAAGGCCGGCTCACGCTCTCGAAAATCGCTCCCGCGCCAGTCCATCCCGACGCGGGAGGACATCTCCGCCGCGGGAAGCCCGGCAGCGCGTGGGATCGCCCGTCGGGGTCATGTCTAGATCTCGAGAAGCGACCTTCACTGGGCCGGGGCGCCCGCCGCGGCAGCGCACGCCTCGTGGACGAAGGCGAGCTTGTCCAGAACGGGCTGCGGGAGCACGAACGGGTAGAGGTCGGCGTGTCCCATCGAACGGTTGATCATGTTGAGCGACCACGCCAGCGGCAGCCACAGTTCGACCATCCGCTCGAATCCGGCCTGTCCCGGCTGCACGCGATCGAGGGTCACCCCGGCGGGTGCGAAGCCGAACGCCGCAGCCGTATCGAGCGTGTCGCGGATGTGCAGATAGTGCGCGAAGGTCTCGGCCCAATCCTCCGCCGGGTGCATCGTGGCGTAGGAGGAGACGAAGTCGTCCTCCCAGCCGTCGGGTGCGCCTTCGGAGTAGTGTCGGTCCAACGCCGCCTGGTAGTCGGCGTCGGCGTCACCGAACAACGCCGTCGCGCGGGCCTTCAGATCATCCGTGTCGACAAGCACGGGGTAGTAGTAGTGGCCGATCTCGTGCCGGAAGTGCCCCAGCAGGGTCCGATAGGGCTCGTCCATCGCGATCCGGAGCTGCTCACGGTGGACATCGTCCCCCTCCGCCAGGTCGAGCGTGATGACACCGTCGGCCTGGCCCGTGACGACGGATGCGTTGCGGCTCGAGAGCAGGTCGAACGCCAGGCCCGCCGCGGCGTCCTGCACGCGGCTGATGATCGGCAGTTCGAGCTCGGTGAGCTCCACGACCAGGCGGCGCTTCGCGCCCTCGGCGTCGGCGAACGACTCGAGGGCCTCGGTGTCGTCGTCCGCGGGACGGGTGCGGGTGAGCGCGCAGGCGAGGCACAGGCCACTCGGGGAGTCGGGAGCCGCCAGCCAGTTGCACCTCGCGACATGAAGATTCGCACAGATCCGATAGGCGTCGGTGTCGACGACACCGTCGGTGTCGCCCACCACCAGTAGGTCCCGGTCGGCAAGACTGTAGGCGAGCGGGCTGTTGCATCCCAGGCACATCGAGTTCTCGAACGCGAGCTGTTGGCCACAGTGTGAGCACGCGAAGTCGCGCATGGCAGTCCTTACGTCGTCGTGGGGCGGCGCCGGCTGATCGCTACCTCCTCGAAGGATACTGGTGCCGGAAGGGCGGCGACCGTGTTCGCTATCCGGTTCGCTGGGGGATCGCCTGCGCTATGTTGTCGGGATCACGATCGAGGGCGTCGGGTTCACGATCGTATCGACAGGAGTTCATATGGTGCGCGGGCGGATCGAACGGAACGTGGACACCACGGTGGGTATCGCGACGGATGCGCTCGAGAAGTCGGGGTGGATCGTCGCAAGCGCGGGAGAGGTGCTCAAGGGCAACGTCGCACTCGGGATGGGCGCGATCTTCAAGAACGTCACCGATATCGGCACGGAGTCGGCGCGGCGCGGCGCGAAGTTGGTCGCGGAGAACGCCGCGGACGCGGGTCGGGACACCGCCGCGGTCTTCGGCGCGGTGACCGGCAGGTCGTCGCGCCGACGCTGACCATCCGGCGGCGCGCTACACCGTTCGGAGTCCTAGGCCCGTCAGTGGCCTTCCCGTGACCGGCCTTCAGATGAGTGGCCGTCGCGCCGGTGCTGCAGGTATGCGCGTTCAGCGGGGTCGGTCGTGAGATCGATCGCGCGCCCCAGGGCTGCGTCGGAGTCCACGGTACGTCCGAGCCGCCGCAGCAGCTCGGCACGCAGCGCCCACGCGGGCTGCAGCCGCGCCACTCGGTCGCCCAGCGTGTCCACGAGCGCGAGTCCGGCTGCAGCGCCGTCGGTCTCGGCGACCACGGCGGCGCGCGCGACCGTGCCGCCGAGGGTGGGCGCGAGCCGTGCCAGCACGTCGTGCAGTTCCCGCAGCGTGGCCCAGTCCGTGACGCCCGACTCGTCCCGCGCACAGTGCACCGCCGAGATCGCGGCCTCGAGCTGGAACCGGCCCAGCCCGCCCCGGCCGGCCGCAGCGGCGTCGTGCGCGGTCCGCAAGCGGGCCCGTCCGTGGTCCAACAGCACGCGGTCCCACTCGGACGGATCCTGCTGCGGCAGTGGGACGAATGTGCCGTCATCGGCGATCCGCGCGGGGAAGCGCGCGCTGGAGAGGTAGAGCAGCGCAGCCAGGCCGTGCGCCTCGGCGGTGTCGGCCACCTCGGCGACGGTGTCCGCGAGGCCGAGCAGCAGCGCGTGCCGTGCGCGGGTCACCGTCGTGAACTCGATCGTGAACGCGCCGTACACGGCCTCCAGCACCGGTGCGATCAGCGCGGGAAGCTCATCGTGTTCGGGGATGACGAGGCCGGGCCTCGCGCCGGCGGCGTCGGGCGCCGCGACGCGCTTCTTGGCCCGCCCGAGTCGTGCGGCCATAGTGGACGTCGGGACCGCGAACGCCCGCCCGATCTGCTCCGCCGTATACCCGAGCACCACGCTCAGCATCAGCGGCGTGTGCATCGCGGGATTGACCGCGGGATGCGTGCACGCGAGCAGCAGCGCGAGCCGGCGATCCTCGACCGCATCGGGATCGACGTCGTGCCAGACCGCGGCGTGTACGTCGGCATCCAGCGGGGTGGACGTGCGCTCGGCCGCCGACCGCCACCGGTCGCGGCGACGGTTGCGCGCCACCGTCAGCAACCACGCCTCCGGGTTGCGCGGGACGCCGCTCGACGGCCAGGTGCGCAGCGCGCGCTCGAAGGCGTCGGCGAGCGCATCCTCGGCGCCCGCCAGATCGCCCGACGGTGCCGCGAGCAGTGCCAGCAGCCGGCCGTACGACCGCCGCGCGACGGCCTCGGCCTCGTCGACCGCCGCGCGAGCGGGTCGGTCAGGCGGTCCAGGCACCATCGACGTACGAGGTGGCGGCCGCCCGCACCTCGATCACGGCGTATTGGGTCGCAGGGCACTTCTCGGCCCAGGTCACGGCCGCGTCGCGGTCGGGCACGTCGAGCACGAACACGCCCGCGAGTGCCTCCTTGGTCTCCGCGAACGGCCCGTCCTGGATCGCGAGCTCGCCGTCCCGGCGGGTGACGGTGACGGTCTGGGCACCGGGGCGGAGTATCTCGGCGGCGACCAGGACGCCCGCCGATTCGAGCGCTCGCGCGTACACGCCGAACGCCTCCTGCATCTGGGTGATCGCCTCGGCCGCGATCTCGCCCGGGGCGGGCTCGCGGTTGTTGAGCAGCAGCGCGTAACGCATCTTCGTTCCTCCTGTTGTCGGGTGCGGACACAGGTATGACGATCGAGGCGCCCGCGGATCGACACCCCGCATCGGTCATCTCAGGAGCGCACCGAGTTCGAATCAGAAGCGCACAGAGTCCTCCCGGAACTCCTCGCTGACCCGGCCCTGCTCCTCCGCGCGGCGCAGTTCCACGCGGCGGATCTTGCCGCTGATCGTCTTGGGCAACTCGGCGAAGGCGATTCGGCGCACCCGCTTGTACGGTGCGAGGTGTGCGCGGCTGTGGGCGAAGATCGCGGCGGCGGTCGCTGCGTCTGGCGAGAAGCCATGTGCCAGCACTACATACGCCTTGGGTACGGCGAGGCGGAGCTCGTCGGGGGCGGGCACGACCGCAGCCTCGGCCACCGCTTCGTGCTCGAGCAACACCGACTCCAGCTCGAACGGGCTGATCTTGTAGTCGCTGGACTTGAACACGTCGTCGGTGCGCCCGACGTAGGTGATGTAGCCGTCGGCATCCCGGCTGCCGACATCGCCCGTGTGATAGACGCCGCCCGCCATGACGCGTGCGGTCTTCTCGGGATCGCCGTGGTAGCCGATCATCAACCCCAGCGGCCGTGGGTTCAGGCGCAGGCAGATCTCACCCTCCGACACGTCCTGCTCACCGGTGGCGGGGTCCACCAGGACCACGTCGTAGCCCGGACACGGGCGGCCCATCGATCCGTCCTTCAGCTGCTGCCCGGGCGTGTTCGCGATCTGTACGGTGGTCTCGGTCTGCCCGAACCCGTCGCGGATCGTGACACCCCACGCGTCCCGCACGCGGTTGATCACCTCGGGGTTGAGCGGCTCCCCGGCACCGACGACCACGCGCGGGGGAGTACCCAGCTGTGCCAGGTCCGACTGGATCAACATGCGCCACACCGTCGGTGGCGCGCAGAAGCTGGTGACCCCGCAGCGCTGCATCTGCGTCATGAGGGCGGCGGCGTCGAAGCGGGAGTAGTTGTAGATGAACACGCACGCCTGGGCGATCCACGGCGTGAAGACGTTGCTCCAGGCATGCTTCGCCCAGCCCGGCGAGCTCACGTTCAGGTGGATGTCGCCGGGGCGTAGGCCGATCCAGTACATCGTGGACAGGTGCCCGACGGGGTAGGACGCATGCGTGTGCTCGACCAGCTTCGGGGCGCTGGTGGTGCCGGACGTGAAGTAGAGCAGGAGGGTGTCGTCGGCATGCGTCGTGTGCGAAGGCGTGAACTCCGCTGGAGCCCGGTACGCGTCGGCGAGGTCGTGCCAGCCCTCGGCCTGGGCGCCGACGGCGATCCGGGTGATGGCGGCACCGTCGGGCACCCGGGCAGTGAGTTCGCTGCGGACGATCACGTGCTTCGCGCCGCCGCGCGCGATGCGGTCGGCGACGTCGGCGTCGGACAGCAGCGTGGTGGCGGGGATGACGACCGCGCCCAGCTTGATGGCGGCGAGCATGACATCCCACAGCTCGACCTGGTTGGCGAGCATGAGTAGGACCCGGTCGCCGGGTTCGATTCCCAGGTCGCGGAGGTGGTTGGCGACGCGGCCCGAGCGGGCGCTCATGTCCGCGTAGCTGAAGCGTGCCTCCGAGCCGTCCTCCTCGACGATCCATAGGGCAGGTGCGTCGTTGTCCTGGGCGATGACGTCGAACCAGTCGAGGGCGAAGTTCCACTCGCCGAGCCGGGGCCATGCGAAGCGCTCGCGAGCACCGTCGTAGTCCTCGGCGAGCTCGACCAGCAGGTCGCGCGCCGCGCGGAAGTCTCTATATCCCTGTGTGATAGTCACTTTCGCCACCCCTGATGATTAATTGGATGTCCAAGTATATCGTGATGGCAGACACGCCGGGTGGGATTCGCCTGTGCCGGTCGAGAGTCGCGGGTCGGGCGGAAGGTGGGCAGTGGCAATGAAGACGGTTCAGCGCTTCATCGGCGGGCGTCGCGTGGCGGGGCGGGTCGCCACGACGCACCAGCGCAGCGGTCGGGTCCTCGGTGCGCTGCATCCGCGCACAGACCCTGTGCGGCATTAGGTGTTTCGTCCATTCCGGTCCTGGCTCACAGTGGACGGGGATTACGCTCTGGACCACAGCCGGTGCCCGCGACCTCGGGAGGCTTCTTCCCGATACCGACCAACCAGCGATCCGCTGTGGCAAGAGCCGACAGGTGGTTTGCGTGAACTGCGCGAGGAGCAGGTAGATGGCTTTGGACGACCAATTCCTGATGGATGAAGAGTTCGGTGCCGGCGGCATCAGCGGCTTGGATCCCTTGCAGATCCGTGAGGTGCTGGCGCTGTTGGCGGATCCCAAGGCGGCGCTCGCGGCCCCGGAACTGGCGGCGGAATGGGTGAAGATCCTGCTCGGGCTCTCGGATGTCGAGGTGCCCGAGCGCGATGCGCAGTACCGCGACAAGGCATGGCGGGAGCATCCGATCTTCCGGCGTCTCGCGCAGGGACACCTGGCATGGGCCAAATGGGTCGAGGACCGGACCGAGCGCGACGAAGGCACGTGGGAGAACCGGGAACGGGCGCGGTACGTGACCAACATCGTCACCGGTGCGCTGTCCCCGGCCAATCTGCCGATGACCAATCCCGCGGCGATCCGGAAGGCCGTCGAGACCGGCGGGCGGTCTCTACTGCGGGGTGCGCGCACGTTCGTCCGCGACGTCGCGACCAACGGCGGCATGCCGCACATGACCGACCCCAGTCCCTTCACGGTGGGGCTGAACGTGGCGACCAGCGCGGGCGCGGTGGTGTACCGCGAAGAGATGTTCGAGCTGATCCAATACAGTCCGACCACCGAGAAGGTGCACGAGCGACCGCTGCTGTTCGTGCCTCCGCAGCTGGGTCGTTACTACATTCTCGATCTCGCGCCGCAGCGTTCGTTGGTCGAACAGGCGGTCTCCAGCGGGATGCAGACCTTCATGCTGGTGTGGCGCAACCCACGCAAGGATCGGCACGCACGGCACGGTGAGTGGGGATTCGAGGACTACATGTCTGCGGTCGCCCGCGCCTTCGCCGTGGTGACGCAGATCGCCGGCACCGACGATCTCAATCTGGTCGGATTCTGCGCCGGCGGTGTCACCAGCGCCCTGACCCAGGCGTATCTGGCGGCGCGCGGCGAGAACCCGATCCACTGCGCGACGTACCTCGTCACCATGCTCGACACCCGGCGGCCGAACCTGGTCACGCCACTGACGACCCGCGGCGTCAGCAGCGAATTGAACAAGTTGGCAGACAAGGCGGCGGTCATCGACGCGAAGCGGATCGCGGACCATTGGGCCTGGTTGCGGCCCAACGACTTGGTGTTCGGCCACGTGATCAACAACTGGCTGCTCGGCGAAGAGCCGTCCGCCTACGACCTGCTGGCATGGAACGACGATCAGTCGAACCTGACCGCGAAGTTCGTCGCGGATACCACCGCGCTGATGGCGAGTGGAGTGCTTGTGAAGCCCGGCGGGGTGACCCTGCTGGACACCGAGATCGACCTGTCCCAGGTGAAGGTCGACACCTTCGTCGTCGCCGCGCAGACCGACCACATCACCACCTGGCGCCCGTGCTACATGACGAGCCAGGTGCTCGGCGGCGACAGCGAGGTCGTCATCGTGAACAAGGGGCACATCCAGACGCTCGTCAGCCCCATCGCCAAGTCACGCCAGAAGTACTGGGCGGGGCGCGCGGACGTGCCCGACCCCGACGCCTGGATCCGGCAGACCGAACAGCGGGCCGGGTCGTGGTGGCCGCACTGGATCGAGTGGTTGGCACCGCGGGCCGGCGAGGAGAAGCCGTCGCCCGAACGACTCGGAAGCCTCGCGCACCCGGCGCGTGAACCCGCCCCAGGACGGTACGTGCTGGAGAAGTGATGCGCGATCTTGAAGATACCCGCCATATCCGAGAACAGGACGGCTCATGAGTGACGCTGCACCCGATGAATTCGAGACGATCAAGGTCGAGCGCACCGGCCGCGTCGCGGTCCTGACGCTGAACCGTCCGGCCGCGCTCAACGCGCTCAACGAGGAGCTGATGCGGGAGACGGTGACGGCGCTGACCCGGCTGGACCGAGATCCGGCGATCGGGGCCATCGTGATCACGGGCTCGGACCGGGCATTCGCCGCCGGCGCAGACATCAAGGAGATGGCGTCCAAGTCGTATATGGACGTGTATCTCAGCGATTGGTTCTCCGCGTGGGATCAGGTGGCGAGAATACGCACGCCGTTGATCACCGCAGTGGCAGGCTACGCATTGGGCGGCGGTTGCGAGCTCGCCATGCACGGCGACATCCTGCTCGCCGCGGACACCGCGAAATTCGGCCAGCCGGAGATCAAGCTCGGGGTCATCCCCGGGATCGGCGGATCCCAACGTCTCACCCGCGCAATCGGCAAGGCCAAGGCGATGGATCTGTGCCTGACCGGGCGGACCATGGATGCGGACGAGGCCGAACGCGCCGGGTTGGTGTCGCGCATCGTTCCCGCGGCCGAACTGCTCGAGGTCGCGGTGGAGGTGGCCGCCACCGTCGCCGAGATGTCACTCCCGATCGCGATGATGGCCAAGGAGGCGGTCAACCGATCGTTCGAGACGAGTCTGCAGGAGGGGATCCTCTTCGAGCGCAGGATCTTTCATTCCACGTTCGCGACCACCGACCAGAAGGAAGGCATGGCGGCGTTCGTCGAGAAGCGGAAGCCGGGGTTCGTCAACGGCTAGTGGACGGGTTCGCCACCCACGGGGTCGGGTCCACGTCTCCGGGAGCCCCGCGATCACCGGAACCTGATGTCGATATCGATGTCGGGTTCTCGGTCGTGCACGGAGTCGTCGCGGGGGCCTCACCGTCCGACCGTGTGCGGTAGGCGGCGGAGCCGTCTGGGGATGCGGTCGATCATCCGCGGCAGAGACAATCCGCGTCAGTGCACAGCCGACACGTAGATCCCAGCGGATCAGGCCCGGGCAATGAGGCGTGCAACGGCGGGGTCGGCAAGCCTCAGCATCAACGCTATCTCTGAAATTCACAGGTCAGACAGCTTTCTACCCGGTGACGTACGAATCGGTGATCGGGTTTGCGCCGAACGACACATGCTACTTTTTGCACAGCTCCTGCGCGCTTTTCATCCTTGCTGGCCCAGTTCTCCGTGTGAAAAGGTGTGCTAGATCACAGCGACGATTCAGCGGCGATCTGAAGAAACGTGGATGAAGGACTCCTATGAGCGAGAACGTTCGGCTGAAACTCCACATTCCGGAGCCGAAGCGCCGGCCGGGCGACCAGCCCGATTTCACCTATGTGGACGTGTCCGCCCCGGGCGCAGTACCCAAGCCCGATATATCGATCCCGGCCACACAGCTGGGCGCCTATTCCGACGCGCTGATCAGAGTGCTCGACGACGACGGAAACGCCACAGGTCCGTGGGATCCGGGACTCGATCCGGAGACGTTGCGCCGCGGCCTGCGCGCGATGCTGCTGACACGCGCCTACGACGACCGGATGTTCCGTGTGCAACGGCAGGGCAAGACCTCCTTCTACATGAAATGCACCGGCGAGGAAGCGATCGCGGTCGCCCAGGCCTTCGCGCTGGACCGCCGCGACATGTGTTTCCCGACCTATCGACAGCAGGGGCTGCTGATCGCGCGCGACTGGCCCCTGGTCGACATGATGTGCCAGGTCCTATCGAACTCGCGGGACCGCCTCAAGGGCCGACAGATGCCCGTCTTCTACTCCACGAAGGAGGGCTGTTTCTTCAGCATCTCCGGCAACCTCGGCACGCAGTACAGCCAGGCCGTCGGGTGGGCGATGGCCTCGGCGCTGAAGGGCGACACCAGGATCGCCGCGGCGTGGATCGGCGACGGTGCGACGGCCGAGGGCGATTTCCATCACGCGCTGACGTTCGCGTCCGTCTACGGAGCGCCGGTGATCCTCAACGTCGTCAACAACCAGTGGGCGATCTCGACGTTCCAGGGCGTGGCCGGTGGCGAGCAGGCGACGTTCGCGGCTCGGGCTCTGGGATACGGCCTCCCGGGCCTACGGGTCGACGGCAACGACTTCCTGGCCGTCTATGCGGCCACGCGGTGGGCGGCGGAGCGCGCTCGAAACAATCACGGCGCCACCGTTATCGAGCTCTACACCTACCGGGCGGCCCCGCATTCCACGAGCGACGATCCGTCGAAGTACCGGCCGGCGAACGAGGAGAAGATGTGGCCGCTGGGCGACCCGATCGAGCGGCTGGAGCGGCACCTCATCGGTCTCGGTGAGTGGTCTGAGGAGCGCCACGCGCAGCAGGAGACGGCGGCTGCGACCGCGGTGACCGAGGCCGCGCAGGAGGCCGAGAGCTACGGCACGCTCGGCAATGGGGCCGTGCACAGCGCCAGCACGATGTTCGAGGACATCTTCAAGGAGACGCCGTGGCATCTCCGTGAGCAGCGCCAGCAGTTGGGAGTCTGACAGATGCCGGTCATGAACATGGTCGCGGCGTTGAATTCCGCGATGGATGTGATGCTCGCGAGAGATCCGGACGTCGTGATCTTCGGTGAGGATGTCGGCTACTTCGGCGGCGTGTTCCGCGCGACGGAGGGCCTGCAGAAGCGGTACGGACTCAGCCGCGTGTTCGACGCGCCGATCGCGGAGGCCGGGATCATGGGTGCGGCGGTCGGGATGGCCGCATACGGCCTGCGCGCCGTCGTCGAGATCCAGTTCGCGGACTACATCTACCCGGCGACCGACCAACTCGTGTCGGAGGCCGCGCGACTGCGCTATCGGTCCGGCGGCGAGTTCTCCGCGCCGCTCACCGTGCGCTCACCGTACGGCGGCGGTATCTTCGGCGGCCAGACGCACAGCCAGAGTCCCGAGGCGCTCTTCACGCACGTGTCCGGGCTCAAGACCGTGATCCCCTCGAATCCTTATGACGCGAAGGGGCTCCTGATCAGTGCGATCGAGGATGACGACCCGGTGATCTTCTTCGAGCCGAAACGGCTCTACACCGGCCCGTTCGAGGGGTACCAGGACCGTCCCGTCGTTCCGTGGTCCAAGCACCCCGCGAGCGAGGTGCCGGAGGGCTATTACACGGTGCCGCTCGGCAAGGCGAATATCGCGCAGGAGGGAAGCGAGGTCACGATCCTCGCCTACGGCACGATGGTGCACGTGTCGCTGGCGGCGGCACGCGATGCCGGGGTCGATGCCGAGGTCATCGACCTGCGCACGTTGTTGCCTCTCGATATCGAGACGATCGAGGCGTCGGTGAAGAAGACCCGACGCTGTGTGATCGTCCATGAAGCCACGCGCACCAGTGGATTCGGTGCCGAGCTGTCGGCGCTCGTACAGGAGCGGTGCTTCTACCACCTCGAAGCTCCGATCACCCGCGTGACGGGATGGGACACGCCCTACCCGCACGTACTCGAATGGGCGTACTTTCCCGGACCGACGCGTGTCGCCGAGGCGTTGCGCCAGACGATGGAGGCATGAATGGGCCGCTACAACTTCAAGCTGCCCGATGTCGGCGAAGGTTCGGCCGAGGCCGAGCTCGTCGGCTGGCAGGTCGAGCCGGGTGACACGATCGTCGAGGACCAGCCCGTCGTCGAGGTGATGACCGATAAGGCGAGTGTCGAAATCCCCTCTCCGGCCGCGGGCACGGTGGTTTCGGTCGTGGGTGCACCCGGCGAGATGCTCGCCGTCGGGTCGGTCGTTCTCGTGCTGGAGGTCGACGGGCCCGGTAACGCCGGCGACGAGGCGGCGCCGTCCGTTGTGCAGCCGCAGCCGGAGACTCCGCCGGCGGCAGAACCGCCTGCCGGTACGGAGCGCACCGGCGCACCCGCCGGCGAGGGTAACTACGTCTTCAAGCTGCCCGATGTCGGCGAAGGTTCGGCCGAGGCCGAGCTCGTCGGCTGGCAGGTCGAGCCGGGTGACACGATCGTCGAGGACCAGCCCGTCGTCGAGGTGATGACCGATAAGGCGAGCGTCGAAATCCCCTCTCCGGCAACAGGCACCGTCGTATGGGTGAAGGGCGCGCCCGGTGAGATGTTGGCCGTCGGATCGGACATCCTCATTCTCCAGGTCGCCGGTCCGGGCAATATGACGGCCGCTCCGGTGTCGAGCGAAGGCCCGTCGGAAGCACCGTCGCCGGCCGCAGTCGCGCCCGCGCGCGCCACCGTCGTACCTGCCGAGACGCCCGAGCGGCGGGCGGCGTCGCCCGCCACCAAGCCTGGATTCGCGACACGCACGCCCGGCGAGAAGCCGGTCGCTTCACCCGCGGTGCGGCGACGTGCGTGGGAGCATGGCGTCCAGCTGCAGTTCGTCCCGGGCAGCGGACCGGGCGGCCGCATAACGCAGGACGATCTCGACGCCTACGTGGAGTCGGGCGGTGCGCTCGGCACCGGTGCTCCGACAGGGCGCCAGCCGAAGACCGGTACCGAGGACGTCAAGGTCATCGGCCTGCGCCGGACGATCGCCAAGCGTATGCAGGACGCGAAGCGGCGGATACCGCATTTCTCCTACGTCGAGGAGGTCGATGTCACCGACCTCGAGGCGCTGCGTGTCACGCTGAACGCGCAGTACGCCAAGGACCGCGGAAAGCTCACACTCCTGCCGTTCCTCGCCAAGGCGATGGTCCGCACGCTGCCCGACTACCCACAGATCAACGCGCGCTTCCACGACGACGACGGTTTCGTCCGCCGCTACGACGGTGTACATCTCGGTATCGCCACGCAGACACCGACCGGACTGGTCGTGCCGGTCGTCCACCATGCGGAAGCGCTGACGCTCTGGGAATGTGGCGCAGAGGTCGCACGACTCGCGGCAGCGGCCCGCGAGGGCAAGGCGTCCCGCGACGAGCTGTCCGGCTCGACGATCACCATCACGAGTCTCGGTGCCCTCGGCGGCCTGGCGACGACGCCGGTGATCAACTATCCGGAGGTTGCAATCGTCGGTGTGAACAAGATGATCGAGCGCCCGGTGGTGCGCGGCGGTCAGATCGTCGTACGCAAGATCATGAATCTGTCCTCGTCGTTCGACCATCGCGTGGTCGACGGCTGGGACGCGGCGGAGTTCGTGCAGCGCATCCGTGCCCTGCTCGAGACGCCGGCAACCCTCTTCGTGGAGGACTGAGCCCATGGGGAACGAAGTGAAGACCAAGGTTCTCGTCGTCGGCAGTGGCCCGGGTGGCTACGTAGCCGCGATCCGGGCCGGGCAGCTGGGGCTCGATACGACGATCGTCGAGAGCGAGCGTCTCGGCGGCACCTGCCTCATCCGCGGCTGTATCCCGTCGAAGGCGCTGATCCATGTGGCCGGCAAGTTCGAGGGGATGCGCCATGCGGCGGAGGCCGACGACCCGCTCGGTATCCGGCTGAGCGAGCCGCCCACGCTCGATCTGTCGAAGACGATCGCGTGGAAGGAGACGGTCGTCGACAAACTCAACGGCGGCGTCGGCATGCTCCTGAAACGGGCGAAGGTCAAGGTCGTGCCGGGTTGGGCGACATTCTCCGACGCGAAGACCTGCACTGTCACCGGCAGCGGCGAGCCCGTCACGATCACCGCCGAGCACGTGATCCTCGCCAACGGATCGATACCGGTCGAACTGCCGAACCTACCGTTCGGTAACGATATTCTGTCCTCGACCGAGGCGCTGTCCCTGTCTGAGTTACCCGAACGGCTCGCCGTCGTAGGAGGCGGATATATAGGTCTGGAACTCGGCATCGCGCTGCGGAAGATGGGCGCGGACGTCACCGTCGTCGAGGCACTCGACCGCATCCTGCCGGTCTACGACGACCAGCTCACCGCGCCGATTCGCCAGTGGCTCGACGCCGCCGGTATCACAGTGCATCTCGGTACCAAGGCGATGAGTTTCACCGAAGGCGAGAACGGGAAGCGCCTGGTCGTCGAGAAGGACGGCGAGCAGTTGGAGATCCCCGCAGACAAGGTGCTCGTAACGGTCGGCCGGCGTCCCAATACCAAGGGATGGGGTCTGGAGACGATGGCCGTCGACATGAACGGGCCATTCGTCAAGGTCGACGACCAGTGCAAGACCTCGGTGAAGAACGTGTGGGCGATCGGTGACCTGGTAGGTGAACCGATGCTGGCGCACAAGGCGTCGGCGCAGGCGGAGATGGTGGCGGAGATCATTGCCGGGAGACAGCGACACTTCCGGCCGGCGGCGATTCCCGCCGTGTGCTTCACGGAACCGGAGATCGTCTCGGTCGGTCTGTCGCCGGACGAGGCGAAGGCGGCCGGTATCGACGCGATCACAGGGGTGTTCCCCTTCTCGGCGAACGGCCGGGCCCTCTCGATGGAGGGCGCCGCGAACGGGGGGTTCGTACGCGTCGTTGCGCGCGGCGACAATCATCGTGTCATCGGCGTACAGGCCACCGGCGCTCACGTGTCCGAGATGTCCGGCGAGTTCGTCCACGCCATCGAGATGGGCGCGGTGCTCGAGGACATCGCCGGCACGGTGCACGTCCATCCGACGCTGACCGAGGGCTTCCATGAATCCGCGCTGAAAGCACTCGGACACGCGATCCATATTTGAGTCATCCGGTTCTCGTCAGGGCGAGCGACTCACGATTCTCCCCGAATGCGGGGCACGAGAGATGCACGCATGCCGCACGGCATGTTCGCTGTCGCGGCGGATGCCCTCTTCTGGGGTGGTCATTGTTTATTTTGAAATATGTAGAGAGGTGATTTGATGACGGATTCGCAATCGGACTCAGAACCGTCTGCCGTGACTCCCGGGCCGCTGTCCGGAGTGCGCGTCCTCGAGCTGGGTAGTTTCGTGGCGGCGCCTTTCGCGACACGCCTGTTCGCCGACCTCGGTGCCGATGTGGTGAAGATCGAGCGCCCCGGACGGGGAGACGAAATGCGTGGTTGGCGGCGGTGGCGCGGTGACACCTCGATGATGTTCCGCACCATCGCGCGCAACAAGCGGTCGGTGACCGTCGATATGAAGACTCCCGCGGGCGCAGACCTGGTGTTGGCGATGGCCGCCGAGTGTGATGTCGTCATCGAGAACTTTCGGCCCGGCACGCTCGAGCGTATGAACATCGGCCCGGACCGCCTGACCGAGGTCAATCCGGACCTGGTCATCGTCCGGATCTCCGGGTACGGGCAGAACGGACCGTATGCCCACAAGGCGGGCTTCGGCGGCGTCGCGGAGGCATTCGGTGGACTCCGTTACATCACCGGCTATCCCGACCGCCCCTCGGTGCGCGCGGCCGCACCGATCGGGGACGTGTTGGCCGGACTGCACGCAGCTGTGTCGGCCTTGGCGATGTTGCTGGCACGGGCCCGCGACGGTGAGCACAGCAGGCCGTCCGTGGCCGACGTCTCCCTCTACGAGTCGGTGTTCATGGCAGTCGAGTCGCTCGTCCCCGACTTCGAGGCCTACGGGATCAACCGCAAGCGCACCGCGGGAAATCTCCCCGGGGTGGTGCCCAGCGGGGTCTATCCCTGTCGCAACGGCGGCTCGGTCATGATCGCCGGGAACTCCGGAGGTGTGTTCGGCCGCCTGATGCGTGCGGTGGATCGCCCGGACCTCGGCGACGATCCAGCGCTGGCCGACGGGGACGCGCGGTATCAACGTGAGGCCGAACTGGACCAGGCGATCGCTGCCTGGACCTGTCAGCGGTCCCCGGCCGAAGTGGTGAAGGTTCTCGACGAGGTCAGCGTGCCCGCGGGTGAAATCCTCAGCGCCGCCGATATCGTCGACAATGAGCATTATCGAGCACGCGGCATGCTTCAGCCGCAGAAGATCCGGGTCGAGAGTGAATTCGAGGAGATCGACCTGCCGGGCGTGGTGCCACAGTTGGATGGTGCGCCGATCCGGATCCGCTGGGCAGGTCCCGACCTGGGTGAACACACCGACGAGGTGCTCACCGAGCTGCTGGGGCTTGATGACGCCGCGATCACCGGACTCCGCGAGTCCGGTGCCATCTGACCTCGACGACCCGACATCATCGGAAACGGAGCCGCGCCAATGAATCCCATCATCATCACCGACGTCGTCCTGCGGGACGGACTCCAGGACGAGCAGGTCATCGTCCCCACCACCCGCAAGGTGACCATCGCTCGCGCCCTGGTGGATGCGGGGGTGACACAGATCGAGGCAGGGTCCTTCGTCTCACCCTCCCGGGTCCCACAAATGGCGGATGCCGAGGACCTTTTCGGCGCCCTGCCACGTGTGTCGCGGGTCGAATACTCCGGCCTCGCCCTCAACTCGCGCGGAGTGGAACGTGCCGTGCGATGTGACGTCGACGTCATCGAAGTAGCGGTCTCCGCCAGCTCCGCGCACAGCGCCGCGAACGCCGGGAAGAGCACCGAGGAGGCCTTGTCGGATATCAGCCAGACGGTGGCGAGGTACCCCGACCAACGCTTCATCGCCGCGGTGTCTACGGCCTTCGTCTGTCCTTTCGCCGGCGTGATCACGGCCACGGAGGTCCTGCAGCTGTGCGAGAAGCTGCACAGCGCGGGATTCGACCACATCGCACTGGCCGATACCCTCGGGACGGCGCCGACGGCGCACGTGCTCGACACCGTCGAGCTCGTGCAGCGTGAACTGCCCGACGTGGTGCTCGGCCTGCATCTACACAACGCCGGCGGGCAGGCGTTCGACACCGTGCTCTCGGCGGCGACCGAACTCGGAATCGTTCATTTCGACGCAGCGCTCGGCGGGTACGGCGGCTGTCCCTTCGCCCCCGGTGCACACGGCAACATCGCCACCGAGGACCTGGTCGATCGGCTTCACCGCCATGGCATGGACACCGGCATAGATCCCGATCGGCTCGCCACCGCGGTCGTCGAGCTCCGTAGCGCCCTCGCGGACGCTCCGCCGCTCGTCGCGACCACCGAAGCGAACGGACGCCCGGGGTAGCGGGTGCCGTTTCGACGATGAACGCCTCTGGAGCGAATCGGCTGCGAATTGTGCGGCGCCGCACACCGCGTGTGTCGAAAGGGGCGTTGTCCGCAAATGTGACGTGGGGCACACTGTGGGGTGTATTGCTGCTGTATGCAGTCGGAACCGTCCAGCGGGAGATGGTCGAGCGCGCATCCTGACGTGGCCTTGTTTCTTCTGCGCCTCACCGTTCTGCCTCTTCAGCTCTAGTTTTCTCCCTGATATGTTTGGAGGCTTCCGTGGCCGGATCTGGAACACCCGTCGAATCCCTGGGTGAATTGGGCGAGCGCACGCTCCGAAAGGTGAAGTGGCGTACCCTGCCGCTTATCGTATTCTTGTATTTCCTGGCGTATCTGGACCGGACCAACGTCGGTTTCGCGAAGCTGGAGATGAGTCACGCCATCGGGCTGTCCGAGGCCGCGTACGGGCTGGGGGCCGGCATCTTCTTTATCGGTTATGCGATTTTCGAGATCCCGAGCAACGCCGGCATGATGCGGTTCGGCGCCCGCAAGTGGATCGCCCGGATCCTGGTGACCTGGGGTTTCTGCGCGGCGATCATGGCGGCGGTGCAGAACGAGGCCACGTTCTACATCGTCCGGTTCCTGCTCGGTGCGGCCGAGGCGGGCTTCTTCCCGGCCGTCATCCTGTACTTGACCTTGTGGTTCCCGGCCCGTCAACGGGTGACGGTGTTGGGCATCTTCGTGCTCGCGCTGCCGATCTCGAGTGCAATCGGCGCGCCGGTCTCCGCGCTACTGCTGAACATGGACGGCTTCCTCGGCCTGGCCGGGTGGCAGTGGCTCTACATCTTCCAGGGTGTTCCCGCCATGCTGATGGCCGTCGTCGCCCTGAAGATGTTGACGGACTATCCCCGGGACGCGAAGTGGTTGACCGTCGAGGAGCGCACCTGGCTGCAGAACACCATGGACGCTGAGGACGCGGCCAAGTCCGAGGGCTCCGAGCACAAGCACAGCTTCATGGCCGGCCTGAAGGATCCTCGCGCGCTGGTCTTCTCGGCGCTGTACTTCGGCCTCGCGGCGGGGCTCTACGGACTCGCCCTGTGGTTGCCGACGATCGTCAAGGCGATGGGGCACCTGTCGACAACGGCAGTCGGATTCATCGTCCCGATTCCTTACGTGTGTGCGGCGTTCTTCGTCTACTTCTGGAGCCGGAACTCGGACCGCACAGGTGAACGGGTCCTGCATACCGCGGGTGCGCTGTTGCTGTCCGCCATCGGCATGGCCGCTTCCGCATTCCTGCTCGCGACCAGTCCGGTGTTGGCGCTGGTGGGACTCTGTGTGGCTGCGATGGGCGTATTCGCCGCGATGTGCCCGTTCTGGGAGCTGCCGGCGACGGCGCTGGCCGGGGCGGCCGCCGCGTCCGGCATCGCGCTGATCAACTCGCTGGGCAACCTGGGTGGCTTCGTCGCGCCGTACGCCGTCGGGATCCTGTCCGACGTGACCGGCGATTCTAAGGCCGGTCTGTTGCTCCTGGCCGCATTGCTGTTCCTCAGTGGCGTCGGCACCTTCTTCTACGGGCGAAAGATCCACGCCGGGCAGGTGCCCGCCGGTACGGACGAGGATCTGAGCGAAGGAGATGGCCGCCTTCGACCTGCCGGTTGAAGAACTGCAGCATTCCGGCGATCCGAGAGAGGCGAGTAGTCACCGCCGACACCCGAATAGTCCAACGTACCGTGGTCAGCCCGCCGTATCGAGAAGTAGGAGTAGTGAACTGATGGCCGAAGATTCGAAGATCGATATCAAGCCCCGTAGTCGTGATGTGACCGATGGCCTGGAGAAGACCGCCGCCCGCGGCATGTTGCGGGCGGTGGGTATGGGGGATGAGGATTTCGCCAAGTCTCAAATCGGTGTGGGGTCGTCGTGGAACGAGATCACGCCGTGCAATCTGCCGTTGGATCGGTTGGCCAAGGCGGTCAAGGAGGGGGTGTTCGAGGCCGGCGGTTACCCACTGGAGTTCGGCACCATCTCGGTGTCCGACGGAATCTCGATGGGCCACGAGGGCATGCACTTCTCGCTGGTCTCCCGGGAGGTGATCGCGGATTCGGTGGAGACGGTGATGATGGCCGAGCGGCTGGACGGCTCGGTGTTGTTGGCGGGCTGCGACAAGTCGCTGCCCGGCATGTTGATGGCCGCCGCCCGGCTGGACCTGGCCTCGGTATTCCTCTACGCCGGCTCGATCCTGCCGGGTCGGGCGAGGCTGTCCGACGGCACCGAGAAGGAGGTCACCATCATCGACGCGTTCGAGGCGGTCGGCGCCTGCGCGAAGGGGTTGATGTCGCGCGCGGATGTCGACACCATCGAGCGGGCGATCTGTCCCGGCGAGGGTGCCTGTGGCGGGATGTACACCGCCAACACCATGGCCAGCGCCGCCGAGGCACTGGGCATGTCGCTGCCTGGCAGCGCCGCGCCCCCGGCCACCGATCGGCGCCGTGACGGGTTCGCCCGCCGGAGCGGGCAGGCGGTCGTCGAACTGCTACGTCGCGGCATCACCGCCCGTGACATCCTGACCAAAGAGGCGTTCGAGAACGCCATCGCGGTGGTGATGGCCTTCGGCGGGTCGACGAACGCGGTGTTGCACCTGCTGGCGATCGCCCATGAGGCCGGGGTGAAGCTCACCCTGGACGATTTCATCCGGGTCGGCGCCAGGGTGCCTCATCTGGCCGACGTGAAGCCGTTCGGTTCGTATGTGATGAAGGACGTGGACGAGATCGGTGGGGTGCCGGTGGTGATGAAAGCGCTGCTGGATGCCGGGTTGCTGCATGGGGATTGCCTGACGGTGACAGGCCGAACGATGGCGCAGAACCTGGCGCACATCGCGCCGCCGGACCCCGACGGAAAGGTGCTGCGCGCGCTGGCCGATCCGATCCACCCGACCGGCGGCATCACGATTCTGCATGGTTCGTTGGCGCCCGACGGCGCAGTGGTCAAGTCGGCCGGCTTCGATTCGGATGTGTTCGAGGGCACCGCTCGGGTCTTCGAGCGAGAACGCGCGGCGTTGGATGCGTTGGAGGACGGCACGATCGCGGCCGGCGACGTCGTGGTCATCCGCTACGAGGGCCCCAAGGGCGGCCCGGGCATGCGTGAGATGCTGGCCATCACCGGTGCGATCAAGGGCGCGGGGCTGGGCAAGGACGTGCTGCTGATGACCGACGGCCGGTTCTCCGGGGGCACCACCGGGCTGTGCGTGGGGCACATCGCGCCTGAGGCGGTCGACGGCGGACCGATTGCGTTCGTCCGCGACGGCGACCGGATCCGGCTCGACGTCGCCAGCGGTACCCTCGACGTACTCGTCGAGCCCGACGAATTCGAGGCCCGTAAGGCCGGATTCGAGCCGCTGCCACCCAGGTACACCACCGGCGTGCTGGCCAAATACACCAAACTCGTCGGCTCGGCTGCCGTCGGCGCAGTCTGCGGGTAGCCCCCCGCTGGACCGGCTGGCGGGTCCAGCCGGGCCGGCCGGGCCGCGTCCTTCACCACGGCATCAGTTCGTCCTGTCGTTCTTCGACCATCTCGCGAATCGCCTGCATGACCGTGGCGGTGACCGGGCGGCGCAGGCGTCGGGGTGCGAGGCTGGCCGTGAAGGTGAGCGTGACCGCGACCTCCGACGGGAGAACCCGTTGCAGGGTGGGCATGCTCTCCGCGACGAAGGCCGGCAGTAGACCGATCCCGGCGCCGGCCAGCGTCGCGGCCGTCTGTGCCTGCACGCTGGTCGACCCGAAGGCCACTCGATAGCTGGGAGTCAGACGGGCGAGTAGGTCGAGGTCCTCGACGCGAAGCAGCCCCTCGATGTAGTAGATCAGTGAGTGCTCGGCGAGATCCTCGACCGTTCGCGGTAGCCCGCGTTCCTCCTCGTACTCTCGGGAGGCGTAGAGCCCCAACCGGTAGTCGGTGAGCTTCTCCGCCCCGGGTCGACCCAGCAGCGACTCACCGACGCCGATCTCGATATCAGCGCCGATGCCGTAGGCGCTCAGGCGAGTCTGGGTGACGAGCTCGACGATCAGTCCGGAGTTGATCCGGTGGAGGTCCGCCATCAGGGGAGCCACGAACTTCGCACCGAACGCCTCCGTCGATGCAAGTCGAATCAGCCCCGTCAGTTCGCGTCCGTCCGGCTTCGTATTCGCGAGGTCGCGTACGTCGGCGAGGGCGGCTTCGATCTGCTCACACGATTTGAGCAGATCCCTGCCCAGGTCGGTCATCTCGCATCCATGGACGTGTCGGACGATGACCGCGCCATGCAGCTCGGCCTCCAACGCCGATATCCGCCGGGACACCGTGGAGTGGTTCAAGCCCAGCGCGGATGCGGCGCCGACGAGCGATCCGCACCGGGCGATCTCGAGTAGAACGACGAGGTCGTCGGCACGCATGTGTCTTCGCCTCTCTCTACAGTTCGTTCGTGGCGAACAGCGGACCCGGTTCGGGCTTCTCAGTGACTGAATCGTACCCGGTCGGGTTGCTCCAGAGTGCGGCAATCGGATCGTCCGCATCAGGTGCGATGATCGGCGACTGAGGAACGGAAGTGCTTGTCCTGGTGGGATTCTTGTTCACCGATGGGGTCGACCGACGATGTCAGGCGGGATCGGCGTGATCGAGGAACGCAGAGATCGCCGCGCTGGTCTCCGCGGCACTGGACCGGAAGAAATGATGTCCGTCGTGTAGAACCTGGAGGCGGCTGCGCGGGATCATCCGCGCCATGATCTTGGCGTTGACCAACGGAACGATAGGGTCGTCGTCGCCGGCGAGGATCAAGGTCTGCTGCTGTAGGAAGGGCATCAGCGGCATGCCGCTCCATCCGACGACGGACAGTTGCTGGAAGAGGTAGCCCACGGGGCTGGTGCGGAGCCGGGGCATCTCGACGAGCGCCGGCGGGTTGGTGCGCGCATCGCCGCCGTAGAGGTCGCCCTGGATCCGTCGCGCATACTCGCGGTCGTTGAAGCGCCGCGGTGTCGCCAGTTTCATCAGCGTGGACAACCTGGCCGGTACCATCGGGGCACCCTGCATCGATGCGACGAGGACGAGCCGACGGCAGCGTCGCGATGCCTGAAATGCGAACTGCTGGGCTAGCATTCCGCCCCAGGAGAATCCGAGTACGTCCACGCGCCGGTATCCCAATCGGGCGAGCAAGCGCTCGATCAGGCAGGCGAACATGGGAAGTGTGTACGGGTGTCGAGGCAGGGTGGACTCGCCGACCCCCGGCACGTCCAACAAGATGGTCTCGATCCCGTCGAGCTGCTGGGCGAGTGGCAGCAGGAGCTCGAGACCCGCCCCGAGGCCGTTGAGCATCAACAGGGGTGTGTGTCCGGCACCTCCCGGCTTGATCGCGTACCGGATTCGTTCGCCCATGACGTCGAGGTAACCGATTCGAACCTCGTCGGGTATGTCGTGACTGCCGGCTTCACGCATTCGCGTCACGTCCCCGACCTGTCCGCGTACGACGATTCGTCATGAGGAACTCCCTTGCCCCGGTGGCTGTCTCGTAGCAGTTTGCGATGTCCGAAGTGGTCGGTGTCAGGATGGGCGGCGCGCCCAGTAGCCCAGGCGCTTCGTGGGAGAGCCGAGGATCTGATAGACGGTGTCGACCAGCGCTTGACCGCGATCATTGATTCCGGTGCCGACGGCGTGCCGATTCAGGGTGTAGCCGAACGACATTCGATACCCAGGGTCGGCGAAGGCCACCTGACCACCCAGACCCGAGGTGCCGAAGGCGTCTTCGCCGAAGCGCAGGCACGTCGCGGCTGGGTTCACCCAAGACTTGGAGTATCCGATGGAATACGCGGTGCGGATTCCCAGCACCGCATCGACGTCGCTCGCCGCCTGTGGATACCGCAATCCGATGGCGGCCTCCTCGCTGAGCAGCCGAACACCCCGATGTGATCCACCGAGTGCGAGGGGGGCGTAGTGACCGGCGAGTCCACGCGCGTTGCTGACGGCGCCGGACGCCGGCAACTCGGCGGCGTGCGCCTCCCGGCTGTCCCAACTCGAGAACCAGCCGCCGGAGTTGGTCGCGATCAATTCGAGTATCGACCCCGGAGCGGGCGGCGAGGCGACGCCGGCCGGGATGCTGGGCGCGACCCGCGGCTCGATGTCCGCCGGCAGCCCGATCCAACAATCCAGGCCGAGCGGTTCGGCGATCTCGTCCCGGAGGAACGTACCGATGCTGCGCCCGTCCACCCTGGACAGCAACTCGCCCAGAATGAAGCCGATCGTGAACGAGTGATAGCCGGTCCTGGTGCCGGGCTGCCAGAGTGGTGCCTGTCGTTCGAGCAGTGCGACCATCGCGTTCCAATCGCACATGCCGCCCGGCGGAACCCGCCCGGTGACGTGTGCCACCCCGGACTGGTGCGTGGCCACCTGCCGCACGGTGATCTCGGACTTGCCGTTTCGGCCGAACTCCGGCCAATACCGGGCCACGGGCTGGTCCAGGTCGATCCGACCTCGATCGACCAGCATAGTGAGGCATGTCGCTGTGAGGCCCTTGGAGCAGGACATCACGACATTCACCGTGTCGCGGTTCCACGGCTGACCGGTCTTCGGATCCGCGATGCCTCCCCACAGGTCGACCACGGTCTCGCCGTCGACCATCACGCAGACGGACGCGCCCAGCTCACCGCGTTCAGCGAAGTTCCGCTCGAACTCTTCGCGCACGCGCTGGAAACGGCTGTCGCAATCTCCGCCGATCAGCTGCTGCGTAACGGGACTCGGGTGCGGGTTCGTGCCGGCGAGGGAGTGCGATGGGCATTCCTCGGGCAGCCTTCCGCCGGTTTCTTCGATCATCGCCGGTTAATAGTCCTTCAGCTCGGAGAGTTCGGGATAGGAGGATTGCCGCACAGCACTTGTGCGCGGATGCACCTTTCGCAGAAGTCGACATTCCGGTCCGTGTGAGATGCACAGTCGATGTGCGACGTTGGAGCTTGCCGCCGGCGTACGTTGTGAGGAGTATCACTTTCGACAACACGGCGGAACGGGTTGCTGTGCGATGTCGCGCCGTCGGCACACCGGCGGTACGTGCGAGATCGACTGCGCACCTTGGTTTTCGGCAAGATCGAGAGGACCCCCATGTCGACCGATGTGCGATCTTCGAATGCGGACGCAGCCACGGGTGCCGCGCCGCACAGCCGCGCCGTCACCTCCGATATCGGCCGGTACCGACACACCGACTTCTTTGCTATGAGTGATTTCCTCACCGAAGACGAGCGCGCAAGTCGCGACGCGGTGAGCGCATTCGTCGACGATGAGATCCTGCCGAATATCAACCACTACGTCGAGAACGCCGAATTTCCATTCCCGCTCGTCTCCCGATGGGCCGAGCTCGGATTCGTCGGCGGCAGCGTCAAGGGATATGGCTGCCCGGGGCTGACCCCGTTGGCGGAGGGGGTGATCGCCATGCAGCTCGCCCGTGGGGACGGGAGTATCGCGCTCATCAACTCGGTGCACAGTGGGCTGAACTGCCATGTGATCGACATGCTGGGTTCCGAGGAGCAGAAGCAGCGTTGGCTGCCGAGCATGGCCCGGTGCGAGAAGCTCAGCGCGTTCGCGCTCACCGAACCCGATCACGGTTCGGATGTGGTGCGGATGTCGACCAGCGCGCACCGGGACGGCGACCACTGGGTCCTCAACGGAGCCAAGCGCTGGATCGGGTTGGGCAGCTTCGCGGACCTGGTGCTCGTGTGGGCGCGCGACGAGGACGACGGTGGTGTCGGTTGCTTCGTCATCGAGCGTGGTGGTCAGGAGGAGGTCGAGGGATATCACGCGACGGTGATGACCAGGAAGACGGCCATGCGCGCGATGCTCAACGCCGATATCCGGCTCGAGAACGTGCGGGTCCCGGTCGAGAACAGGCTCCCGGGAGCGACCACCTTCGCCGACTGCAACCGCTGCCTGACCAAGAGTCGGCAGTCGATCGCGTGGGACGGGTTGGGGCACGCGATCGCGGCGTACGAGTCCGCGCTCGCCTACGTCCTGCAGCGGGAGCAGTTCGGCAGGCCGCTGGCGAAGTTCCAGCTGATCCAGGACAAGCTCGCGAACATGGTGGCCGACATCACCGGCATGCAGATGGTGTGTGTGCGGTTGGCGCAGCTGCAGGCCGAGGGCAGGGTCAAGCTCGAGCACGCCGCGCTGGCCAAGCTGCAGACCGCGGCGGGCGCACGCAGGGTCTGTGCGATGGCTCGCGACATGCTCGGTGGCAACGGTGTACTGCTGGACTACCACGTCGCTCGGCATCACAGCGACGTGGAAGGCCTCTACACGTTCGAGGGAACGGACACCGTCCAGGCCCTGATCGTCGGCCGGGCGGTCACGGGGATGTCGGCCTTCGTATGACCCGCCGCTGTGTGATCCGCCACCGTGTGATCCGCCGCTGTGTGATCCGCCACCGTGTGATCCGCCACCGTGTGATCCGCCGGCCGCGGTATCCGCCGGGCGGGGTTGTTTAGTTGGACGTCCAAGTATATAGTGACGGGTGCCACACCGTATTCGAATGCGGTGCACCCGACCTCGGATCAAGGAGCGACTGCAGATGGCGTCGATACGCACGATTCCGCACTTCATCGATGGCAAGCGGGTCGAGGGCACCGGCCGCAGCGCCGATGTGTTCGACCCCAGCACCGGCAAGGTTCAGGCGACGGTGCCGCTGGCGTCTACCGAGGACGTCGCGCGGGTCGTCGCCGGCGCCAAGCAGGCACAGCGACAATGGGCGGCGTTCAACCCGCAGCGTCGCGCCCGGGTGCTGATGAAGTTCGTCGAGTCGGTCCAGCAGAACATGGACGAGCTGGCTTCGCTGTTGTCCAGTGAGCACGGCAAGACGCTGGTCGACGCACGCGGTGACATCCAGCGCGGTCTCGAGGTGATCGAGTTCGCCATCGGCATCCCGCACCTGCTCAAGGGTGAGTACACCGAGGGCGCCGGTACCGGCATCGACGTGTACTCCCTGCGTCAGCCACTCGGCGTGGTCGCCGGGATCACTCCGTTCAACTTCCCGGCCATGATCCCGCTGTGGAAAGCCGGACCGGCCTTGGCCTGCGGCAACGCCTTCATTCTCAAGCCGAGCGAGCGAGACCCCTCGGTTCCGGTGCGCCTCGCCGAACTGTTCGTGGAGGCCGGTCTGCCGGATGGGGTGTTCCAGGTGGTGCATGGCGACAAGGAGGCGGTGGACGCGCTGCTCACCCATCCGGATGTCAAGGCCGTGGGCTTCGTCGGTAGCTCCGACATCGCTCAGTACATCTACCGGACCTGCGCTGAGAACGGTAAGCGCAGCCAGGCGTTCGGCGGCGCCAAGAACCACATGATCATCCTCCCGGACGCGGATCTGGACCAGGCGGTGGACGCCCTGATCGGTGCGGGCTACGGCTCCGCCGGCGAGCGGTGCATGGCGATCTCGGTGGCCGTCCCGGTGGGCGAGGACACGGCGAACCGGCTGCGTGAGCGCTTGGTGGAGCGGATCTCCCAGCTGCGCGTAGGCCACAGTCACGATCCCAAGGCGGATTACGGGCCCCTGATCACCCCGGCCGCTGTCGAGCGGGTGCGCGGCTACATCGCCGCGGGTGCCGCGGCCGGCGCCGAACTCGTGGTGGACGGCCGCGAGCGTGGCAGCGACGACCTGACGTTCGGCGACGCCGACCTGTCCGGTGGCAACTACCTCGGCCCCACGCTGTTCGACCACGTGACCAAGGACATGTCGATCTATACCGACGAGATCTTCGGCCCGGTGCTGTGCATCGTACGGGCACAGGACTACGAGGAGGCCCTCGCGCTGCCGACCGAGCACGAGTACGGGAACGGGGTCGCGGTGTTCACCCGTGACGGTGACGCCGCCCGCGATTTCGTCAGCCGCGTGGACGTCGGCATGGTGGGCGTGAACGTGCCGATCCCGGTGCCGGTGGCCTATCACACCTTCGGCGGCTGGAAGCGGTCCGGCTTCGGTGATCTGAACCAGCACGGCCCGCATTCGATCCTGTTCTATACCAAGACGAAGACGGTGACTTCGCGCTGGCCGTCCGGCATCAAGGACGGCGCGGAGTTCTCCATCCCGACGATGCACTAGGAGCAGTCGACGTGCCATATCCGAATCTGAGCGGCGACGACCTGGCCATCGTGGAGATGGCGCGCGACTTCGCCCGCAAGCGACTCGCGCCGAATTCCCTCGAGTGGGATGCGACCAAGCACTTCCCGATCGCCGAGATGCAGGAGGCCGGCAGCCTCGGCATGGCCGGCATCTATACCCGTGAGGACGTCGGAGGGTCCGGGCTCCGGCGGCTCGACGGAGTGCGGATCTTCGAGGAGCTCGCCAAGGGCGACCCGGTGACCGCCGCTTTCATGTCCATCCACAACATGTGCACCTGGATGGTGGACACCTACGGCACCGAGGACCAGCGCAAGGAGTGGGTCCCGGGGTTGGCCTCCATGGAACTGATGGCCAGCTACTGCCTCACGGAGCCCGGCGCCGGGTCCGATGCGGCGGCTCTGTCGACCAAGGCGGAGCGCGACGGTGACACCTACGTGCTGACCGGGACCAAGCAGTTCATCAGCGGTGGCGGAGCATCGGATGTGTACGTGGTCATGGCGCGGACCGGTGGCGCAGGGCCCAAGGGGATCTCGACGTTCATCGTCGAGAAGGGAAGCGAGGGGCTCTCCTTCGGCCCCGCGGAGCTGAAGATGGGCTGGCACAGTCAGCCGACGGCGCAGGTGATCATGGATCGCGTGCGGGTACCGGCGGCGCGCATGCTCGGCGGCGAGGATGGGGCGGGTACCGGTTTCGGGATCGCGATGAATGGGCTGAACGGTGGCCGGCTGAACATCGCGGCCTGTTCGATGGGCGGGGCACAGGCCGCGTACGACCTGGCGCTGCGGTACATGAGCGAGCGGGAGGCGTTCGGGCGCAGGCTGATCGACGAGCCCACCATCCGATTCACCCTCGCCGACATGGCGATCGGGCTGGAGGCCTCGCGGTTGTTGCTGTGGCGCGCGGCCACCGCACTCGACGAGGGCGACCCCGACAAGGTCGAGCTGTGCGCCATGGCGAAGCGATTCGTCACCGAGACCTGCTACCGCGTCGCGGATTCGGCCCTACAGCTGCACGGCGGCTACGGCTACCTGCACGAGACCGGCGTCGAGAAGATCGTCCGGGATCTGCGCGTGAACCGGATCCTGGAGGGCACCAACGAGATCATGCAGATGGTGATCGGCCGAGCCGAAGCCGCCCGCGTCAGTGGTGGTGCGAAATGACGCCACGCGAGCTCGGCGACGGGCGGCCGACGGTGATCGCGTTCCTGGGGCTGGGCCACATGGGTGGCCCGATGGCCAAGAACCTCGTCGCTGCGGGGCACACGGTGATCGGCTTCGATCCGGTGCCGGCCGCGGTCGAGGCGGCACGGGCCGACGGCGTGACGACGGTGGAGACGGGGGGCGAGGCCGTCGCCGGTGCGGATGTCGTGATCACCATGCTGCCGCACGGCGCGGCGGTGAAGGCCGTGTACGCCGAGATCCTGCCGGCCGCGAAGCGGGGGGCGCTGCTGATCGACAGCTCCACCATCTCCGTCGACGACGCGCGCGCGGTGCACGCCTCCGCGGTGGCGGCCGGGTTCCTCCAGGTGGACGCGCCGGTGTCCGGCGGCGTGAAGGGCGCCTCCGCCGGCACCCTGGCCTTCATGGTGGGCGGCGAGGACGAGGCATTCGCTGCCGCGCAACCGATCCTGGATCCCATGGCGGGCAAGGTGATCCACTGCGGTGGACCTGGCAACGGCCAGGCCGCGAAGGTGTGCAACAACATGATCCTCGCGGTGCAGCAGATCGCGGTGGGCGAGGCCTTCGTGCTCGCCGAGAAGCTGGGACTGGCCGACCAGGCGCTGTACGACGTCGTGACCGGCGCGACCGGCAACTGCTGGGCGCTGCATACCAACTGCCCCGTGCCGGGGCCGGTCCCGGGGGCACCGTCGGGCAACGACTTCACGCCCGGGTTCGCGACCGCACTGATGAACAAGGATCTGGGGCTGGCGATGGACGCGGTGGCGTCGACCGGGTCGACCGCCCCGTTGGGCACACACGCCGCCGAGCTGTACCGGGCATTCGCAGCCGATCACGCCGGGCTGGACTTCAGTGCGATAATCACCACCCTGAAGTAGATCCGGTGCGATCCGCGGTCGACGTGATCGACGCGGGCGAGGTCTCGAGGGGGTGCGATGGGCAGCGACGGCACGGTCGTCGGCGACGGTCGGCCCGATCCCATCGCGCTCGCTCGGGCGAACTGGGAACGGGCCGGCTGGGGCGGTGACATCGCGGTCGGGATGGAGGCCGTGACGTCCGTGATGCGCGCCCACCAGATCATGCTGGCGCGGGTCGAGCACGCGCTCAAGCCGTTCCGGCTCACCTTCGCTCGCTTCGAGCTGCTGCGGCTGCTCGCATTCAGTCGGCGGGGTGCGCTGCCGATCTCGCGGGCGAGCGCGCGGCTACAGGTGCACGTGTCGTCGGTGATGCATGCGATCGACAGGCTCGAGCGCGCCGGTCTCGTGGAGCGGCAGCCGCATCCGACCGATGGACGCACCACCCTCGTCGCGCTGACCGACGCCGGTCGGGACACGGTGGCGGAGGCGACCGAGGCGGTCAACGAGGTGTTCGCCGATCTCGGGGGCGCGATCGGTGCCGCGGACAGTGAGAAGCTGGTGGCCGCCATTCGCGTCCTGCGCCGGGAGAACGGGGACTTCTGAGGGCTCCGCCTGCGCCTGCGTCCGAGATCGACGCCTGAGCGGCGCGCCCCCGCTGTTCCGGGCCCCTGCGCCGCACACGTGTCGGTATCGGCGGCGCTCAGGCGTGCGGTGGGTCGACCTGCGGATCCTGTCGCTCCGGTCGGGAGCGGCCGCGACCGGACAGGTGGCCACCGCCCCAGCTGCCGCTGCTGTAGGCGTCCACCTCCACGACGTACCCGCCGGGCGTCCCGTCGGGGAGGGAGAGGGTCACGGTCGGCCCGTCGGCGACGCCGAGGTAGCTGCGGATCCCGTCGACGACCAGGAATACGCGCGCGTGGGCGAATTCGGTCCGGTCGCCTGTGGCACCGGCGTCCCAGTGCACGGTGAGGCGGCGTCCGTGAGCGGTGGCGTCCACCCGCAGGACGGCGAGTTCCGCATGCCCGGCCTCGGCTCGGGACCTGTGCCGCACGTGCACGAGGCTACGCCCGACCGGCTCGGCTCATGCCCGTGTGATGCCACGGCACTTCCGGGCGGCGCGAGCGAGGTGCGGTTGCGGCCGCTCTGCAGCCTTGCGCCCACCGGCATCGCCATCGCCGCTGCGGCGGCCGAACGCGCGCCGCGCCGCTGACCGCACTCGTGGCGCAAGTCCGATAAAGCGGGAAATGACGCCGTTCCATCCCGGTGAACAGGCGACCACACGCCACTTCCGCCTGCAGCGCGCCTAGCATCTGCTCCCATGGCCTGGTTGGACACGTGGTGGAACGACGAAGTGGTGAACGGCTACAAGGGGCCGCTGTTGTTGAGCTTCGTGGCGTTCGTGATCACGTTCGCTACGGTTCGCACGATCACGCGCATGATCCGGGCGGGCAGGGGACCGTTCCACAACGTCAGTAGCGGCGGCGTGCACATGCACCACTCGACGCCGGGGGTGCTGATGCTGATGCTCGGCGCGTTCATGGGGGTGGGCTCGCCGCCGCTGTCCGCGTGGACCTACGTCGCAGCCGTGCTGATCGGGGTGGGCAGCAGTCTGGTGCTCGACGAGTTCGCGATGATCTTCCGACTGCAGGACGTGTACTGGTCGCAGGAGGGCGAGCTGTCGGTGAACATGGTGACCCTGGCCGCTGCGTGTGTCGGGCTCGCCGCCACGGGGGTGTCGCCGGTGGCCGTGAACAACCTCGCAGCCGGGGCCGCGGTCGCTCGGACGGTGGTGTTGCTGGCGCTGGTGGTGCACCTGGTCTTCGTGGCGGTGACGGTGCTCAAGGGCAAGTACCCCACGGCGCTGGTCGGCTTCTTCATCGAGCCGGTGTGCTGGGTCGCGGCATTCCGGCTCGCCCGCCCGACGTCCCCGTGGGCGCGGCACCGCTACTCGCCCGAGAAGATGGCGCGCGCGAAGCAGCGCGCGGCCGAGTTCGACAAGCGCTGGGCGCCCGTCCGGGCGCACTGGGACGACCTCGTAGGCGGGACACCCTCGCAGCCCGATCCCGGGGCGCCCGCGCAGGTCGCGGCGGCGCCGG
>NZ_BAABFR010000045.1:0-38080 GCF_039541155.1 Tsukamurella soli | reverse complement strand
TGCCGCTGGTGGTGACCAGCTCCATCCGGACGTCGCGGTCCTTGTCGAGGGTGATCGACTTCTCCCCGTGGTAGAAGTCGCCCTCCCGCATATGCGCCACATGACTACGGGACGCCATCGACCACTCGCCCATGCTGTGCGGGTGCTTCCGCGCGTACTCCTTGACCGCCTTCGGCGCCCGACGATCCGAGTTACCCTGCCGCAGAACAGGGTTCACGGCGCTGCCGAGACAGGTCGAGTACCGTCGCAGGATCTCCTTCTCCTCGTCGGTCTTCGGATCCTCCGGGAGGTCCGGAATCTTGTAGCCCTTACTCTGCAGCTCCTTGATCGCGGCCAGCAGCTGCGGCACCGACGCCGAGATGTTCGGCAGCTTGATGATGTTGGTGTCGGGCTTCAGCGTCAGCTCGCCGAGTTCGGCGAGGTCGTCTGCGACCCGCTGGTCGTCGGTGAGCGACTCGGGGAACGTGGAGAGGATCCGGGCCGCGACGGAGATGTCCCGCGTCTCGACGTCGATGCCCGCCGCCTCGGCGAAGGTTCGGATGATCGGGAGGAACGACGCGGTCGCCAGCAGCGGCGCCTCATCGGTCAGCGTGTAGATGATGGTCTGCTGATGATCACTCATGGGTTCTTCCCGACCTCCAAATGGCTTCGATCCGCCTCCGGGGTGTCCGGAGACTCCATTCAAGCGACACCTCGTGGTGCGATGCACTTAGAGCCTAGTACTCACCGCGGTGCCGTCGGGCGGGTAGCGACCTACTCCGGCGCGAGCCGGACGCCGGACTCGGTGATGTCGATTCCGCACACCGCAGCTCACCCGTCGCCAGGGAGGGCTCATGGGAGACCTGGCGCTGCACGACAGGCGCTGTGGTTGCGGAGGCGTAGGCGGGACGGCGTGATCGGGACGCACGCGATGTCGATCGAACCCCTCACGCCGAAGGGGATCCCGTACAGCGGAAGCGAATCCGCGCCCGGCGAGCGAGGAATCCCGAGCGCGCGCCACCCCGTCAGGTCGAACGGGCTCGCGCCCTCCGACCGACCCCGGCCGGGAAGTCTAGCCGCGGACCGGATACCGTCCGCGCGGCGGCGCGCGGGCCGGGCGTCAGGCCAGGCCCGAGTACGCGTCGCTCGCGCTGGGCCCCGTGCCCGCGAGCATCACGTTGTCGGCGAGCATATCGAGGGCGGCCGGATCGAGGCCCTCCACACCGGAAGTGCTGTGGGCGACGGTCATGACACCGATCACCTTGGCCTGGTCGCCGGCGAAGGCCGTGACCTCGATCGCAACGATGTCGACACCGGCCTTGACCACGTGGGACAACAGCTTCGCGCCCAGGCTGACCCGATCGCCGATGCGGAGCGGCGCGAGGTATTCGAACCGCTGGCCGGCATGAACGATCCGCGACACGTTGCAGTTGGGGATCGCCGCGCTGACCACGGGGGCGAGGGTGTCCAGCATAGGAGCCGCGACGATGGTCCCGGGGACCGGAGTGTCGGCGGGGATCACCGACCGGTTCAGGTACGGAACGTAGGAGGCTCCGATGGCGCGGGCGTACATCCGCACCAAGTCGCCCGAGATCTCGAACATGTCCGGGTACCAGACATCCCAGTCGATACCGCACGAACAGGGCTCTGCGGTGTCCGCGCCCGTGGCGCAGGTTGCATTCCGAAACTCGCTCACCGTCCTGTTATACGCCTCTCCCCCATCCGTCACGTCGCCGTTTCGTCCGAATTCAAGGAATTCTATTGTGCCACAGCTAGATCCGAGCCAATCCGCACCGTCCCACGATCGGACATTACGGTCATGCCTCGGGGTGTCGTCAGATCGGCGAGATGGACCGCCGCTTGCCCGGCACCCGCGGCGGCCGGCGCAGCGTCACGCGGCCCAACGCCTCGATCACGAGTCCCCGTGTGGCCGACGGGAGTACCACGTCGTCGATACCGAAACCGTCCGCCGCGAGCAACGGATCCACGTTGGCCTGGAACAGCGTGATCAGGTCGCCCCGCCGGGCGGCCGGGTCCGGCGCGTTCTCGTAGTCGGACCGGAACGCGAGGTCGACCGCGCTCTCGATCGGGATCGCACAGATCTCGGCGGTGGGCCATGCGAGCGACAGGTCCGCGTCGATACTGCGCCCACCGCCCATGACGATGTACGCCGCGCCGTACGCCTTGCGGGTGACCACGACGAAGCGCGGCACGGTCGCGTTCGCCAGCTCGTAGCCCAATCGGGCACTGCGCCGAACCAGACCGCTCTCTTCGGCGGCGGCACCGACCAGGAACCCCGGCAGGTCGACCAGGATGAGAAGCGGCACCCCGAACGCATCGCACACAGCGACGAAGTGCGCGGCCTTCTCGCAGGCGGCGCTGTCGAGCGCACCCGCCAGGTGCAGCGGCTGGTTCGCCACCACACCGACGGGCCGTCCGCCGATGCGGGTGAGGGCCGTGACCACGTTGGGCGCATGCGTCCGCTTGATCTCGAACACGGTGTCGCGGTCGGCGAGCGCCTCGATCACGTCGAGCACGTCGTAGCCCTGCCGCATCGATGCGGGGATCAGGCCGTCGATGGTGTCGGCACCGTCGCCCGGCTCGTACGGTCCGCGCGCCGGGACCGGCGTGCCGTTCGCCGACGGCGGCAGGTAGGAGAGGAAGGCACGGATCGCGTCGAGTGCCTCGCGCTCGTCGGCCGCGACGACGTCGACGACGCCCCGCTCCGCCTGGACGTCCGCGCCACCGATCTGCTCGTTGGTCAGTTCCTCCCCCGTCGCGGCCGCGACCAGCGGTGCGGAGGACATGCCGATGGTGCCGATGCCACGCACGATCGTGACGAAGTCGCAGCAGGCGGCGAGGTTGGCCGGGGCTCCGAACCCGGGGCCGAGCATCGCCGCGACGAGCGGAACGTGGCCGGAGAGGTCGGCGAGCCGCAACAGCAGCCGCGATCCAGGTGCGGCGAGGCGGGAGTCGAGCGCCTCCTGCATGCGGTGCCCGCCGCCGTCCATGAGCATCACGAGCGGGATCTCGTCGAGCAGTGCCCGGTCGGCGCACCGTTCCAGCTTCGCCATGCCCGTAGCGCCGTTGCTGCCGCCGAGGACCGTGAAATCGAATGCGGCCAGCGCCACCGGGCGGCCGTCGACGTAGGCGATGCCGGTGACGACACCGTCGCCGGGCGCCACGAGCGGCGCGGCCCCGGCCTGTGCCGGTCCGGGCCCGGCGAGGGCCCCGAACTCGAAGAAGCCGCCGTTGCCGAGAAGCGCGACGCGCTCGCGGGCGGTCATCTTCCCGCGCGCATGCTGCTTGGCGACCTTGGCGGCCCGGGTACCGTCGCCCACTGCGGCGTAGGCCGCTCGCACCCGCTCGACCAGCCGGTCTTCGTCGGCCATACCGTCGTCGACCGCATCTGCACTCACGCCGCCACGCTAACAGCCGTTAACCTGGTCGTCGTCGCACCAGCACGCCGACGACGGGAGCACCCAGTGGCAGCCGGGATCAAATTCAAGGTCATCACCGCGGTACAGCGCCGCGTCAACCCGATCATGCGCCGCGCGCCGCGGCAGCAGCTGATCGAGACGATCGGGCGGCGCAGCGGGCAGCCGCGGGTCACGCCGATCGGTGGTCGCCGCAGCGGCGCCGAGTTCTGGCTGGTGTCCGAGCACGGTGACCGCTCCGACTATGTCAAGAACATCCTCGCGAACCCGCGCGTGCGGGTGCGCGACCGCGGCACGTGGCTCAGCGGCACGGCCCACGTCCTGCGGGACGACGATGCCCGTGCCCGCCTCGCGCAGCTGCCGCGCGCCAACAGCGCCGCCGTCGCCGCGATGGGCACGGACCTGCTGACGATCCGCGTCGACCTGGGGAGATAGGCCTCAGGCTGCCGGGTCGGCCAACGGCTTGGCTGCCCGCATCTCGAGTAGGTCCGGCCGCGGCCGCCGCGGCTCCCGCACTCCGGCGTCCCCGTCGGGCCGCAGCCACAGCCGAACCACCGACCCCTTGATCACGCGGGCGCCCGACTCGGGACTCTGATCGGTCACGACCCATCCCTCGTCGGTGGCCGCCGGTGCCGGCCCGCCCGCCGCGCTGACGGCCCGTAGATTCGCCGCCTGGATCCGCGCCCGCGCAGCCGGCCAGGCCAGCCCGACGACGTCTGGCACGGTCTCCTGCGCCGAACGCCGCCGCCCACCCCCGGAACCGGCGATCAGGTCCCTCTCCCAGTCCGCGACGGCCTCGCCCGTAGCCACTTCCAACGCCGTCTCGTACTGCGGAACAGGCCTGGTCGATTCGACCCTATCGATCTCCCGCCACCGCTCCCATGCGGACTGCCGGGTGATGCCGACGCTGGTGGCGATCTCGGTCCACGACTTCGACCGGTCCCGGGCGGTGCGCACGAGGGCCAGCTCGGCCTGGTCCAGAACGCGCCGCAGCGCACCGATGTCGGACAGTGCAGCCAGAGCGTCGTCGCCGGTCACCGGGCCCGCCGAGTGCGCGGTGAGCCGGCTCCACAGGCGCCCGCCCTCGCGCCACCGATCGGAGAATGTCATACCGTCAGGGTATCCTGACAAGGGCCCGATCGGCCACCGATCACTGCGTCGATGCCAGGCCGTTGAGCCTCGCGATGCGGATTCCGACCGCGAGTTCGAAACGCAGCGCGGCGTCGATGGATTCGACACCCACGAGCTCGCGGATCCGATCGAGCCGGTAGTACAGCGTGGATCGGTGGATGTGTAGCTGCCGGGCGGCCTGCAGGGCGTTGCCACCCGTCTCGAGGTATGTCTCGACCGTCTCGAGCAGTGGCGCCGAGCCGGGATCGCGGAGCAGGACGGCGACGGCGCGGGGCAGGTCGTCGACCGTGCACGACGGCTCCACCAGCCACGCGTCGACTCCGACGTCCGCAGCGGACGCGACCACCGGATGACGGTCCGGAGCCGCAAGCGTCGCGCGGAGGACGCGCCGGGCACCGTCGTACGAGGACGCGGCCTGTGTCAGCGATGGGACCAGCGGGCCGATCCCGGCCCGGACACCCGCGATGCGCGGCTCGGCGAGAAGCCGCGTGAGCCGCGGCACCACCACGGGCCGCGGGAATACCAGCACACCGACACCGTCGTCGCCCGTGGCCCCGACGACGCTCGCAGTGGATGCCAGGTGCACGAACCCGACCACTACGTCGACGGCGGGGGTGACCCGCTCGGCCAGGTCGGGTCGCGCGCCGATCGCGACCGCGCAGTACCGGGAGGACTCGCTGATCAGCGACTCCTCGACGAGCGCCGCCGCCGCATCGGGGTCGCCGGCCACGAGCGCCCGGACGAGGGCCACGGTGTGCTCGGGCGCCGCCTCCGGCGGGCGCGACAGTAGCGCGGGGAGCAGTGTCGAGCCCGCGCGGAGGATCCGGGTGATCTCGTGGGCGGCCAACTGCCGCTCGGCCGCCCGGAGCCGGACGGCGAGGTGGCCGGCCGTCGCGCCGCGGTCACCGAGCGCGATGACGGCGACGGTGCCGGCCCCCGCCGCGGGCACGTACCCGACCGAGCCCGACGGTGGCGGCCACGAACTGCTGTGCGCCAGAACGACGGACAGCCCCTCGCGGTCGGCGGCCGACTCGTGGATCGACCATGCCACCGGACGGAGCCTGGCGTCGAGCAATACCAGGGGCCGGCCGGCCGATTCGGCAGCGTCCTGTACCCGGTCGTCGAGCTCGACGTCGTGACGCATGTCCGCAGTCTAGGCCCACCGTTCCGACACTCTGTCGGAACGGCCGACGACGAATTCCAGCATATTCGCCGATGTGCCCGCCCACCCCGCGGACATACCGTCGAGAGCTACGACTCGAGAAGGGACACACCATGGTTCACGGGCCACGGATCGCAGTGATCGGTGCCGGGATCGGCGGGTTGACGCTCGCCTTGGCACTGCGGCGGCACGGTATCGACTGCGACATCTACGAGCAGACCGAGGAGTTGCGGGAGGTGGGCGCCGCGGTGGCGCTGTCGGCCAACTCGACCCGCTTCTTCGAGGGACCACTCGGGTTGGGCGCGCAGCTGTCGGCGGTGTGGGCCGAGATCCCGGAGCTGGTGTTCCGCGACGGCCGGACCGGCACCGTCCTCGGGCGGCACTACGGGCGCGACAGCTACCGGCGGCGGTACGGCGCTCCCTATGCGGGTATCCATCGCGCGGACCTGCAGGCCGTGCTGTCCGGCGCGGTGGGGCCCGAGCGGATCCACCTGAGCCGTCGACTGGTCGGCATCGACGACACCGGCCCGGAGGCGCTCCTGACCTTCGCGAACGGATCCACCGCCGCAGCCGACCTGGTGATCGGGGCCGACGGTGCCCGGTCGGTGGTGCGCCGGCTGCTGCTCGGCTACGACGACGCGTTGTACTCGGGGTGTTCGGGGTTCCGCGGCATCGTCGGGCCGGAGCACCTGGCGTCGCTCCCCGACCCCGCCGCGATCCAGTTCTGGACCGCGCCGGGCGGGCACCTGCTGCACTACCCGATCGGTTCGGGCGCGCACAACTTCCTGCTCGTCGAGCGCGGACCCGCACCCTGGCCGCATGCCGCGTGGACCGCTCCCGCGACCTCCGCCGAGCGGATGGCCCGGTTCGCGGACTGGCACCCGGCCGTCGTCGAGATGGTGACGGCCACCCCTGTCGGGGACCGCTGGGCCCTGTTCCACCGCCCGCCGCTGGGGTCGTGGAACCGGGGCCGGATCACGCTGCTGGGCGACGCCGCCCACGCGCTCGTGCCACACCACGGTCAGGGTGCCAACCAGTCGATCGAGGACGCGATCGTGCTCGCAGACCGGCTCGCGAGGTGCAGCGACCTCGACGATGCGCGCCGCGAGTACGAGGACGCCCGCCGCGACCGCACCCGCCGCGTCCAGTTCGCGTCGATCACCACCGCCGACGTGCTGCACCTCCCGGACGAGTCGCCGCTCCTACCCGCCCGCAACGCCCGCCTGGCGTCCGCGGGCCTCCCCGAGCGGCATCTCGACTGGATCCACGGCTTCGCGGCCGATCACGCGTCGGTGGGAGCCTGACTGACCGCCTGGATCGTTCGACCGGCGGTTGTGCGATCCGTGCCACGATCGAGGGTATGAACCGTCAGCAGAAGATCCCCGGCCCCGACCATCCGATCACCGTCGAACCCAGTGACGCGCATGTGGTCGTCAGCACCGCCGACGCGGTGATCGCGGATTCACGCCACACGCTGGTCCTGCAGGAGGCCGCCTACCCGCCGGTCTACTACGTGCCGCTCGGCGACGTCGACCCCGCGGTGCTGCGGCCCACCCCGACGCAGACGTACTGCCCCTACAAGGGCGACGCGTCGTACTACAGCGTCGAGACCCCCGGGGGCACCGTCACCGACGCGGTCTGGAGGTACGCGGAGCCGTACCCCGCGGTGGCGCAGATCGCCGGGCACGTCGCGTTCTATCCGGACCGGGTGAGCGTCACCGTCGACGCGTGAGCTGCGCGTCGGCCGCCTGCGGTACGGCGTCCGCCCCCGCCCTGCGGCGGCGCGCGGCGTCGTTGGCGTACGCGAGCGCCGGCACGACCACGAACGCCAGGAGCAGCAGCGAGACGGCCAGGACGTTCACGTGCCCGTGCGCGTCGGTGACGATGCTCTTGAAGTCGAACGAGACCAGCAGGAACAGCGAGAACACGAAGGCGACCACCGGGAGCACGCGCCCGGCTAGCGCAGACGTGTGGATGTGTGCCCACCGCCGGTCGCTGCTGGCGGCGAGGCGGTACACCGCCACCGGGACGATCAGATACTGCACGAAGCGGGCGATGACAGCGAGGCCGGTGAGGTTGGAGGTGTTGAAGCCCAGGGCGATCGGGAAGGCGATCGCCAGGACGGCCGTGATCGTGAACGCGACGAGCGGCACGCCGTAGCGGCCCTTGCGCGAGACCACGCGCGGCAGCAGCCCGTTGTCGGCCAGCGCCGTGAACAGGCGCGGCGACCCGAACGATGCCGCGATGTTGATCCCGACCATCGAGACGAGTGCGCCGACGACGATGACGGCGTGCAGCACCGAGTTCGAGATCGCCGCCGCGAGCTTGACGGTGTCCGAGGAGGTGGCGATCTTGTCCGGGGCCAGCAGCATACCGGCGATGATCGCCGCGAGGTAGGCGACGGCCACGATGAGCACGGCGACCGGGATCGCGCGCGGCAGTGTCTTGTCGGGCTCGTCCATCTCTTCGGCGGCGTTGGCGATGGACTCGAACCCCGTGTAGGCGTACAGCGCCACGATCACCGCGAGGACGATGCTGGCGAACTCGCTGGTGCCGAGGGGGACGTAGCCGAACAGCGAATAGGTGGCGTACCCGGCGTACACCTGCCGACTGCCGGCCAGGTGATAGTCGGATACGCCGCGAGAGATCACCAGTGCAAGGGCACCGACCACGAACACCACGAGCGCGATGATCTTACCGACGGTCGAGATCCCGTTCGCCCAGGCGATCGCGGCGGTCCCGAAGTAGTTGATCGCGAGCAGGATCAGCACGAAGACGACGAACGACGCCGTCTTGACGCTGAAGACGCCCGACTGCGCGGACCAGTCCCGGTGGGGGAACACCACCTGCAGGAACGTGGTCACGGCGAACGACGCGAGTGTCCCCCACGCGATCGCACCCGTGAAGGCGTGCGTCACGCCGACATAGATCGCGGGTCGGTCGCCGAGCCCCGCCTTCGTATAGGCGTAGGAGGCGCCGTTGGTCTTGACATATCTCGCGGCGGTCGCGAACACCAGCGCGAGGATCAGGGCGAACGCGGCGGCGATCACGTACGCGAGGGGCGCCAGGGTGCCGGCTCCCTTGATCACGTCGCCGGGGGTCAGGAAGATCCCCGCGCCGATGATCGCATTCACGCCGAGCAGCACCACGCTCCAGTAGCCGAGCCTGCGGCTCGGGACCTGATTCGGCATGGCGTTCTCCCTGCATCGTTCGGAAACTGCGCACCTGAGGCCGGACGTTCGTCCGCGGCACGTTACCCCCCTCGGGGCGGCTTCGAGGCGTCCACGATTCGCACGACGAAAAATCTTGACGGACCGGTGGGGGCAGGGGATCGAATGACCGCATGGTTTCTGCTGACGCACATGGCTCACCGCCCGAGAACGCCCGCGGCTACGAGGGTTTCGGCGGCACGATCGGACGGGTGAGCTCGGCCTCGACCCCGTGGTGGCCCGAGCGCTCGACCGCGCCGGCGGGCGCACCCAACATCGTCGTCGTGCTCATCGACGACCTGGGCTACTCGGACATCGGCCCGTTCGGCTCCGAGATCCCGACGCCTGCGATCGACCGACTCGCCGAGACCGGGTACCGGTTGACCAACTACCACTCGACCCCCGTCTGCTCCCCCGCCCGCGCCGCGCTGCTCACCGGGCTGAATCCGCACCGCGCCGGCTACGGCTCGGTCGCGAACTCGGACCCGGGGTTCCCGGGTTTGCGCCTCGAGCTGGCCGACGATGTCCTCACGCTCCCGGAGATCCTGCGCGCCAACGGGTATGCGACGTACGCGGTGGGCAAGTGGCACCTGGTCCGGGACGCGGACATGGGGCCGGGACGCACGCGCGATTCGTGGCCGCTACAGCGCGGCTTCGACAGCTACTACGGGTCGCTCGAGGGCCTCAACTCGTTCTACTACCCCAACCAGCTGATCGCCGACAACAGCGTCGTCGACATCGAGCAGTACCCCGACGACTACTACGTCACCGACGACCTCACCGACCGCGCAATCGGGCAGATCAAGGCCCTGCGCGCGCAGGAGCCGGACAAGCCGTTCTTCCTGTACTTCGCGCACATCGCGATGCACGGCCCGCACCAGGCCAAGCCCGAAGACCTCGAGCGGCACCGCGGGCGGTACGCGCGGGGCTGGGACGTGGTGCGCGCCGAGCGGTTCCAGCGCCAGGTCGCGGCCGGACTGTTCGACCAGGGCACACCGATCGCCGAACGCAACACCGAACCCGGCTACGACGCACCGCCGTGGGACGAGCTGACCGACGAGGAGCGGCGCCGCTATGCGAAGTACCAGGAGGTGTATGCAGCGATGGTCGACAGCGTCGACCAGAGCGTCGGGCGGATCACCGACACGCTCGAGCAGCTGGGCGAGCTGGAGAACACCATCATCGTGTTCACCTCGGACAACGGCGGCACCGCCGAGGGCGGCGCCGTCGGGACCCGTAGCTACTTCAGTCGGTTCGTGCACGGGCCCGTGCCGCAGGACTGGGTGCGGGACGTACCGCACGACGAGGAGCTGATCGGCACGAGCGCGCTCGGTACGCACTACCCGCGCGGCTGGGGTCAGGCGTCGAACACCCCGTTCCGGTTCTACAAGGGCCAGACCTTCGCCGGCGGGGTGCGCGTCCCGTTCGTGCTGTCCTGGCCCGCGGGGCTGCCGCGGGTGGCGGGCGACGACGGTGTCCGGCGCCAGTTCTCGTACGTCACCGATCTCCTGCCCACGCTGGTGGAGTTGGCCGGTGTGACCCCGCCCGATCACCGCCACGGGCGACCCGCGCAGGAACGCGACGGCGTCGCCGTGACGCCGGTGCTGAGAGATGCGGCCGCAGCGAGTCCGCACACCGAGCAGTACGCGGAGTTCGGCGGCCATCGCGGCTTCTACCGCGACGGCTGGAAGCTGCTCACGCTGCATACCGATCCGACGCGGATCGACGACCCGCAGTGGCAGCTGTTCGACGTGCGGACCGATCCCGCCGAAACCCGCGACCTCGCCGGTGAGCACCCCGACAAGGTCTCCGAACTGGCGCGGGCGTGGGAGGATGCCGCCTGGCACAACACCGTCTTCCCCCTCATCGAGCAGGACGCGGAGCAGCGGAGGGGCCCCGGCGAGCGGCACTACGACGACCCGGTCCGCATTCTCGCGGGCACCCCCACACTGGAGCGGTACCGCAGCACCAGGCTCGTCCAGTACCGCGACTTCGAGATCGACGTCGAGCTCGCCACATTCGACCCCGCCGCCGACGAGGGCGTCCTGGTCGCGCACGGCGACCCGTTCGGCGGATACCTCCTCGCCGTCGAGGACGGCGCGCTGCATCTGGTGTTCAACGGGTACGGCGCGATCACGCGGGCGTCCGGCCCCCTGCCCGCCGGGACCACACGGATCCGCCTCGCCGCCGCGGCGACCGCGGACGTCCGATGGTCGTTCAGCGCTACGGCGCAGACCACGGGCGGCGCCGAGGTCGAGGTGCTGACGCTGGCCGACCGGTTCCAGCTGATCGGGATGGCGCCGTGGACGGGTGTCTCCGTCGGGGTCGACGCGCGCGGCCCCGTCGACCCCGAGCTGCGGGCGCGACGCGGTCCGTTCCGCTACACGGGCGGGCTGATCGCCGTCACCTATCGGCCCGGCGAGGTGAAGGTTCCGCGGGCCGTCCGGGACGAGATCGCCGAGCAGGCGGAGCTGGTCGCGGACTGACGGCACGAGCGCTGACTCAGGCCGCGGCGGGTACATCGGCCACCGAGAGTTCGCGGGGTAGCCAGGGTTCATTCACGTTATCCACGTAAGTTTCCGCGCAGTCGACGCGTTTACCACGTGGTCGGCGAAAGCCGGTCCAGCCGATGAATAGAACCTTCGAAGCTGGAGACAGTAAAGAGTCAGCAACAAGTCAGGAAAAGATGCGATGACCACCGAAACGGTATTCGAGCCGCCGTCTCTCGACGAGGAGAAGACGGTCCAGCAATACATCGACGAACGGCCCAACTGGCCCGATGGCACCGCACTGCCCTCGACTCCGATGACGGGTATGCAGTTCCGAATCTGGGCCCTCGCCTGCGCAGGCAAGTTCTTCGAGGGCATGGTCGTGTTCATGACCGGCGTCGCCGTGCCCCTCATCGCTGTCCAATTCCATCTGAATTCGGCCGATAAGGGAATCGTCACCGCCGCCTCACTGGCGGGGATCCTGGTGGGCGCGTCCGCGTTGGGCAGCCTCGCCGACACCTACGGGCGCAAGCGGATGTTCATCATCGAGATGATCATCTTCGTCGTCTTCCTCATCGCGCTGACGCTCGCGCCCGATTTCATCACGCTGGTGATCTGCCTGTTCGGCGCCGGGCTGGCGCTCGGATGCGACTACCCCACCGCCCACATGGTGATCTCGGAGAGCATCCCGACGACGGCACGCGGGCGACTGGTGCTGAGTGCGTTCGCTTTCCAGGCCGTCGGAGCCTGTATCGGCACCACCGTCGGCTTCATCATCCTCACCGCGGACCCGGACATCGACTCCTGGCGCTGGATGTACGCCACGACGATCATCCCTGCGATCCTGGTCGTCGTCGGGCGTCTGTTCATCTCGGACAGCCCCCACTGGCTGATCGCGAAGGGCCGTACCGCTGAGGCGGAGAAGGCCACGCGGCAACTGCTCAAGCGCGTCCCCCAGTACCCGAAGTCGATCTCCCTGGGGCACCTGCAGCACAAGCACAACGACCACGGCGGTAAGACCGGCTACCTGACCCTGTTCGACAAGCAGAACCGCCGCGCGACGATCCTGGCCTCGGTTCCGTGGTTCCTGCAGGACCTGAGCACCTACGGCATCGGCATCTTCACCCCTACCATCCTGGCGGCCGTGCTAGGTAAGGAGTCCACGTCGAACGCGGTGTCCAGCACGATCCACAACGACATCCTGGGCGCCAAGGGCTCCGCCTTGATGAACATCCTGTTCATCGTGGGCATCCTCGCCGCGATCCTCCTCGTGGAGCGCACAGGACGGATCAAGCTGCAACTCGTGGGCTTCATCGGCTGTGCAGTGGGCCTGCTGTTGACCGGTCTGTCGATGCGCGCCGACGGATCGAACGACATGCTGCTGCTGTTCATCGGCTTCACTTTGTTCTACTTCATGACGAACCTGGGCCCCAACGCCATGACCTATCTGCTGGCCGGGGAGGTGTTCCCCACCCAGGTACGCGGCAAGGGCGCGGGTTTCGCAGCCTCCTTCGCCAAGATCGGTGCGGTGCTGACCGCGTTCCTGTTCCCGATCCTGCTCAAGAGCCTCGGCACAACCACGCTGCTCTATTTCCTGGTCGGTACGTGCCTCGTCGGCACAGTGGTCACCTACCTGTTCAGGATCGAGACCAAGGGGGTCAACCTGGAGAGCATCGGCACCGCCGACGACCCGACTCGAGACTGACTCGCCGGATCAGAACGGAAACTCGAGGTGCCAGACGCGCATCCCGGTCTCGAGCAGCCACAGCCGGCTGGCGACCAGGCGCATGATCCGCAGGGGACCGAGGATCAACACCGCCGCGAGCGGCAGTTCGGCGAACGCCGCCGTCGCCAGGGAGACCGGCAGGTCGTGCGGCTCCGAGGTCATGATGTCGAACCACGCGTCACAGACGAGCAACACCCCCGTCGCGAAACCGGTGAGTAGCAGCAGCATTCGGCGCCGCCAACCGAAGTAGGCGGTCATGGCCATCAGCAGCACCAGCAGCGCGTCGAAGCCGATCCACGTGGCCGACCAATGGTCGGCCACGTAGCGGTTGGGGAGGGTGAGACCGAGGAAGACGATCCACGGGATCAGTGCCACCGATCCGCTCATCATCAACGACACCCGCACCCGACGGATACGCGCGGCGATGACGGGGTGGATCAGCTCGGCGGCGGGCCGCTCCAACCGCTGGATCAGGGCGCGGCGCTGCGCCACCGTCATCGCCGCTATCTGCGCGTCGCTCGGCTCCCAGTCCACTGCCTCGGTCACTCGCCCATCTCCGTCAGTCGCCGTCGGTCTCCACGTATTGCTGCTTGAGTGTGTTGAGCAATGCCGCCGCCTGGCTGACGATGCCGGTGGTGAGCTGGTTGACGCCCTCGGCGCCGTTGAACATCGTCAGGTGGGCACCCTGCAGGCCCTCGGACAGCGACGCGACCACCGCCGGAAGCTGTTCGATCAGCCGCTGATCCAGGGCGATGCGGTTGTTCTGCGCGGCGGCGGACGCCTGGATCCGAAGCGCCTCGGCCTCCGCCTCGGCGCGGATCTTGGTGCGCTGGGCCTCGGCCTCAGCAGGCTTGACCACCTCGAACACGAGTTCCTTCTCGCGCTGCTCGGCCTGCGCCTCCGCGAGCTTCGCGCGCTCGAAGGCGATCGCCCGGTCGGCGGTGGCCTGCGCGAGCGGGCCCGCCTGGGCCGCCTCGGCGTTGGCCTTATCGGTCTCCGACCGGATCGTCGCGCGCTTGATCGCGGTGTCCCGCTCGTAGTCGGCCTGGTTGCGCAGGGACGCCTGCTGCGCCTCCGCTGCGGCCTGATCGGCGTGCGCCTGGGCGATCGCGGCCTCGCGGCGCACGCGCGCCACCTCGGGTGCGGCGAGCGCCTCGATGTAGCCGGAGCCGAGGTCGTCGATCGACTGGATCTGGAAGGAGTCGACCACGAGGCCGATGCGCCCCATCTCGATCTTCGAATTCTCGAGCACCTGCCGCGCCAGGGTGTCGCGCTCGCGGATGATCTGCTCGACCGTCATCGACCCGACGATCGACCGCAGATGGCCGGAGAAGATCTGGCCGGTGAGCTGGCTCATCTCACGTTCCTGCTCGGAGACGAAGCGCTGGCCGGCCGAGATGATCGCGGGCTTGTCGCCGCCCACCTTGTGAGCGATCACCGCCTTCACCTTGAGCTGGATCCCCTGCGTCGTCACACAGGTCTCCTCGATCCGCGCCTCCTGCATGGCGAGCGACAGATAGGTGACCCGGCGGAACAGGGGCATCACCCACTTGCCATGGCCGACGATGACGATGAACGGCTCCGCTGCATCGGCCGACTTCTTGCCCGAGATGAGCATCGCCTCATCGGGCTCGGGAACGTGGTACCCCAGCATTGCGATCAGTCCTCCCTGTGATCGGTCCGCGCCCTCCACGCGGGCCCCGGGGTGGCCCCGGTCACCCGATAGTAGGTCGCTTCAGCGGGCGTCTACGTCGAGCCAGGGGACCACGCGCACCCGCCGGTCGCCCAGATCCTCCGTGACCAGCACCGATTCGTCCGCCGCGATGGCCTCGTCCGCGTACGCGATATAACTCTCGCGCACACCGGCACCGCCGATCAGGGCCTCTCCCGGCACCTCACCGCCGTCGATAGCCAGCTCGACGCGGCCGATCCGGCCCACCAGCCCCGTATCCACGAATACTCCACCTCTCCGCTTCTGCGATCGTAGGTTGCATGTCGACCGAACGGACGATGGGCGCGTCCGCCGGCCGGATGGCGACACGTGACCGATCCGCCCGGTAGATCGGTGCCTGCCATGAACAAGCTCAGCTGCTCCCTCCTCACCGCTACGCCGGTTCTGCTGCACCGTCGCGATCGTGGCCACGCCCGCACAGGCTGCGGCAACCACCGTCGGCGGAGAGGTCGCCGACGATTTCCGTGGCAACGACCGCAGCCCGTTTCTTCAGATCGCCGGCATCCTGGTGGCGCGGAGGAACCTGGCGCGCGGTATCGCGTATTAAGACCTGCAGGCAGATCTGACCAACGACGAGCTTTCGGCTGTGGTAGACGCGGGCCGAGGGTCAGGGTCCCCGCTCACGGCCGTGAACCAGCGGGACAGCCGCTCGGGTTGGTGAGGGCGTCCCACACGTCGGCGCGCTCGGCAGCGTGGTCGAAGAACATCTCGGGTCACTCCCTGTTCTCGGTAGTGGCGCCATCGGCGGGGCGCTGCCGGCCGCGAGGCGGCGTCGGTGCCGCTCGCGCGCCACGTTCGGTGACCAGGGCGTACAGCCGCCGGGCCCCGTCCGCTCGGACCTGCGCGAAGCCGTTGCCCCGCAGCATCTTCAGATGCTGCGCGACCGCCGGCTGCGAGATCGCGAGCTCGAGGATCCGCCGCCGCACCGGGTCGCCGACGACGTCCGATGCGTGCACCGCAGAGGAAGATCATCTGTCACTCATATGAGGACCTACTTATCCGGCTGCCTTCAGCGCGACGTCGGCGAGCAGGAACTGCGCGGCCGCGTACGTGGCCATCACCGCCGACTCGATCCACGGCGGCGCGTCACGCAGCAGGAAGCGGCGCGCGCCGAGCAGCGCGTCGCTGAGCAGGAACAGACCCGCACCCACGAGGGCGGCGCGGCGGGCCCGCACCGGCAACGCCGGGTCGAGCTGCGTCGCGGCCGCGGCGGTGCCGGCCAGCGTTGCGGAGTAACCCGCGACGACCGGCGCGAGCCAGCACCGCTCGCGCGCTGCCCCCGCGGCCACAGCCGGCACCGTCACCGCCCACAGCACGCCGACCGCGGCTAGCGGGAGGCTCGGGACGTCGCCCCGTCTCCGCAGGAGCCCGCGAATATATGACGCGTGAGCGCAGGCGAACGATGTTGCGCCCACGACGAAGTGGACGGGATCGTCGCCCAGCAGCGCGATGTCGCCGCACCAGCTCGCCGCCTCCGCCGCCAAGACCGGCCCCACGAGCGGCGAGGTCGCCGAGCGGGCGTCGGTGACCACGGCGGCCGCGAGCGTCGGCATCAGCAGCGGCTTGGTGAACCTGCGGGCCCGGTGGGCGGCGGGCGCCCGACTCCCGGCGAGGACGGTATCCGCCGCCGCCAGGGCCGCGTAGGCGATCTTCGATGTCGGCGAGGCACGCACCCGGCCGACGCTACATCGCCCAGGGCGCCTGCGGCAGCGTCTCACCGGTCTCCAGCAGTGACTTGAGGTTGGCGAGCACGGCGGGCCAGCCCCGCGAGATGCCTTGGTACATCTCGATATCGGGCAGCTTCTCGTGAGTCACGGTGAGGCGCACGATGTCCTCGTGCGGCTCGATCAGGAACGTCACCGTCGACCGTTCGCGTTGCACGTCGACCGAGTCCTCGAAGGTGATCACCAGCCGGGTCGGCGGCTCGGCCGCGAGGACCTCGCCGACCACGTCGACGGCGCCCGAGCCGTCGACCCTCCGATGCTCCCAGGTCGAACCCGGTTGCCAGTCGGACACGTTCGCATGCCCCCAGTACTGCGCGGTGAGGTCGGCGTCGGTGAGGGCGCGCCACACCTGCTCTGCGCTCGCCTTGATGTAGGTGACATACACATAGGTCGGGACGGTGGCGGTCTGCTCAGACATGGCGTACTCCTCTGCCCGCCGCGCGATGGCGGCGATCGTTTCCAGTCGGGGTCGATCGAATTCGGAGATCCAGCGCTCCCCCACCTCGTGGATGGGCGCCGGGTTCAGGTAGTGCAGGCGTTCCCGCCCGCGGCGGACGACGGTGACGAGCCCCGCCGCGACCAGCACGTCGATGTGCTGCGTGGCCGACTGCCGCGTCATCTCCAGTTGCTCGCCGAGCCGGCGCAGGGTTTGGCCGTTCTCCTCGCGCAGGCGGTCGAGGACCGCCCGGCGGGTCGGATCGGCCAGCGCTTTGAAGACGGGGCCGAGCGGTTCGTCATGCCCCGATCCAGCTGTTCGGCTCACCGTCCCATTATGCATGTATATACCTGCCTATTGTCAATCCCCTGCGCCGCCCGGCGATTCACACCCGCTCGGCAGTGAGGTACCGCACCACCGGGGCCCCGCCAGCGGCACCGGTGCCGGGCAGCGGCACTCTCTCGACCCCGTACGCCTGGGCCAGCCCGGACGGCTCGCGGGGCTCCGCGACGGACCACCCGGCCGCCGCGAGCGTGTCGGCGGGATCGGCACGGTCGGCGTCGACGTACACCAGGCCGGCGATGTCGAATCCACGCCCGCGCCCCCGCGCCATCGCCGCCTGGAAACGCTGCCGGGCGGCCACCGCATCCGGCCCGGTGTCGAATGCCTCGACGGCGATGCGGCTCCCCGCGGCGGAGACGGCCGACACCCGCGCGAACAGGAGGTCCTGCGCATCCGCGGGCAGGTACGGCAGCAGGCCCTCGACGACCCACGCCGCGGGTCGCGTCTGGTCGAACCCCGCGGAGCGCAGCGCCGTCGGCCAGTCGTCCCGCAGGTCGACCGGCACCGACGCCAACCCTGCCGCCGGCGAGACGTCGTGTTCCGCGAGCACGCGGACCTTGAAGTCGAGCACGCCCGGCTGATCGAGCTCGTAGACGACGGTGCCGGCCGGCAGCGGCAGCCGCTGCGCCCGTGCATCCAGCCCGGCGGCGAGGATCACCACCTGCGTGATCCCGTCCCCGGCCGCGCCGGTGACGAAGTCGTCGAAGAAGCGTGTGCGCAGGCCGATGAACCGGGTCCGGGCGAACACGCTTCCACCGCGATCGTCCCCGTCGGCTCGCCGCGCGGAACGCGGGTCGCCCGCCGCCGCCAGGAACAGCCGGGCGTACGGGTCGTGCGCGAGCGCGTCGCCGCGGTCGGATTCGGCGGCGCGCGCCGCCGCCACTCCCAGGGCCGTGTAGCCGACGCTGCTCGCGATGTCCCACGAGTCGCCGTCGTACCGCCTCTCGCCCGCCACCATGCCTCCGTCCCGCCGGCACGCCGTCCGTGTCGGACAGCCGCGATGGTAGCCCGCGCCGGGCACCGTCGGCCGGGACGCGACGTAGGCTGGCCGCGTGACCGAAGCCTTGCGAAACGACGGGCGCATCGAGGTGCCTGTCGACCTCGACGCCGTGACCGACGTGGGGCCGGAGGAGGCGGACGCAGGTGAGGCAGCGGCTTCGCAGCGCGTGTGGGAGGCGGCCCGCCACTGGTACGCGGCGGGGATGCACCCCGCGATCCAGGTGTGCGTGCGGCACAACGGGCGCGTCGTGCTCGACCGCGCGATCGGGCACGGGTGGGGTAACGCGCCCTCGGATTCCGTCGATGCGGAGCGGGTGACGGTCGGCACCGGGACGCCGTTCTGCGTGTTCTCGACCGCCAAGGGCGTGTCGGTGACGGTGCTGCACATGCTGATCGAGCGCGGTGAGCTGGGCCTGGACACCCCGGTCCGCGAGTACCTGCCCGAGTTCACGGGGCACCGCAAGGAACGGATCACGGTGCGGCACGTACTGACCCATTCCGCGGGGCTGACGATACCGACGGGGCCGCGGCCCGACCTGAAGCGCTCTGAGGACAGCGCCTACACGCGGGAGATGTTGGGACGCATGCGCACCGTGTATCCGCCCGGAATGGTGCACATGTACCACGCGCTGACCTGGGGGCCGATCGTCCGCGAACTGGTGCTCGCTGCGACGGGGCGGTCGATCCGCGAGATCGTGGCGGCGGAGATCCTCGACCCACTGGGCTTCCGATGGACCAACTACGGGGTGACAGAGGACGACCTGCCGCTGGTGGCGCTCAGTCATGCGACGGGGAAGCCGCCATCGCCGGTGATCGAGGCCGGCTACCGGGTGCTGGTCGGCGGCACGATGGCGCAGACCATGAAGGCCGCGAACTCGCGACGCTTCCTGACGGGGATCGTGCCATCGTCGAACCTGGTCTCGACCGCGAGCGAGCTGTCCCGCTTCGCGGAACTGCTGCGGTGCGGCGGGGAGCTCGACGGCCACCGCGTGCTGCGTCCCGAGACCATAGCGGCCGCGACGACTCCCGCCCGGCGACTGCGCCCGGACCTCGCGTCGGGCGGTATGCCGATGCGCTGGGGTACCGGATACATGCTCGGCTCCAAGCGGTTCGGACCGTTCGGGCTCGCCGCCCCGGCGGCGTTCGGGCACACAGGCCTGACGCAGATCGCGATGTGGGCCGACCCGCAACGCGACCTCGCCGTCGGGATCGTCAGCAGCGGCAAGCCCGGCGCACACCCCGAGGCCAAGCGCTACCCGGCGCTGCTCGACACGATCACACGGGAGTTCGGACCGCGCTGACCCCCAGCCGGGCCACCGGTTCGCGACTACGTGCGAACCGGACGTTTCGCAGAGACATTCCGACGCAACCGCCATAACGGACGACACGGTCCCGATGCGCGCCGCCGCGAACGGCTACCCTTGGCGGCCATGCCCGTCTCCCTGCGACGCCTCCCGGCTTCGCTCACGCTGCCGTTCGCCCTGATCCTCACGATCGTGGCGACGCTGTTCGCAGCGTTCCCCGCCCACGCCGACGTCGCCGCGCTGCCGGCGTTCCGGTCCGAGGCGAGCGCCGCCGACCGAGCGACGCCCGCCGGCGCCGCGGTGTACGCCCTGACCGGCTCGACGCCCACCGACGCGCTCCGCTTCATCCCACGCGACTTCGCCGTCGGCGCGCACTACACGCCGATACTGCGCGACGGGGTGCCTGCCAAGCCCACGGGCGGTTGCTCGGACAAGGGCGTGCCGTTCCCGGAGACCTTCATGCCGATCTGTGCCGCGCACGATCTGGGCTTCGACCTGCTGCGCTACGCCGCCCACACCGGCCATCCGCTCGGGCCGTGGGCCCGAAAGGCCCTCGACGCGATGCTGATCAAGCGCATGTACGCCGAGTGCCGGGACTCGCTGTGCCGGACGGCCGCGCAGAGCGCGAACGTCGGGCTGAAGTTCAACACGTGGCGCCAGTTCTACGGGGTCCCGATGTACGAGACGCCCGCCGATGTGGGCGCCTCCCTGGTCGGCCGCTCCGTGGACCTGGTGCGGGCCGCGGCCGCGGGCGGCTCGTCGTACCGCGCAGTCGTCATGCTGGTCGCACTGGTCCTGGGATTCATCGCGGTGGCGACCGGGGGCAGGGCGGCCTCGATGGTGCGCCGGCGCCTGCCCGACCGGCTGCGCGGCCGACGACTCACGCTCGCCCCGCTGCGCCTGCAGATCCCCGTGCGTCGTCGACGCGCCCTGCGGTAGCGCCCGACCGCACGCCGACGGAAGAAGATCGGACTGTAGTCCGCTACTGTCTGTGTACCGAGCGTCACACGTAGCGAGGCACCAGACCATGCAGTTCGGCGTTTTCACCGTCGGCCCGCCGACACCGTCGGTGGCTCGCGGCAGTACCGAACGATGTAGTTGGTACTACCACTGAGTCACGTAGAGTCCCAGTATGGCTGAATCCGAACGGGAAGCCGCGACCCGACCACCCCAGCGGGACGAGCTGATGGACACGCTGGTTCAGAGCGCCTTCGCGACGATGGCGGTGTTGAACCGCGTCTGCGCGGAGAACGACCTCTCGCCGACCCTGCTGCACGTACTGGCGATCCTGTGGGACCGGCGCGGCGGGATCACCGAACTGGCCGGCTACCTCGGACTGGATAAATCGAGCATGACCGGGCTCGTCCGCCGCGCGGAGAAGCGCGGCCTCCTCGGGCGAGAACGCAACCCCGACGACGGCCGCGGCGTCGACGTGTTCATCACCCACGAGGGGGCCGCCCTCGCCGAGCGCATCCACGGACGACTCGAACACGCCCTCTCGCCGATGACCGATCGACTGGCCCCGGCCGACCAACGCCGCCTGCAGACCCTGCTGCAACAGATGCAGCCGGAGGAGGCGGCACTGAGGTCGATGACGGCTCCGCGGCATTCGCCGCCGTCTGAGAATTCTTGACTGATTCCAGAAAACACTCCCCTTCGGGGACGCGGCGACCTATTGTTGGGGACGTGGCCTCCAGATCGGACGACGCGCCCCAGCCGCGCGTGATCCGCTGTCGGCGCGGCCTCGGTCGCGGCGACGGACACCGGCCACCGAGCCCGCGCCGACATCGAGACCCGTGCTCACACAGCCCGATACACCCGCAGTCCCGAAAGGAATGTCGTGTCTGAGGAAAAGCCCACCGATGACGGCCCCATCGTCGTCGATCCGCCGACGCCGCCGGCCGAGTGCCCGGTCCACAACCGACTCAACCGCCCCGTCGAGGGCGGCAGCAACCGGGACTGGTGGCCCAACGATCTCAACCTGAAGGTTCTCGCCCACAACCCCGACGTGGCCAACCCGATGGACGCCGACTTCGACTACGCCGCCGAGGTCGCGACGCTGGACGTCGCGGCGGTCAAGGCCGACCTCATCGAGCTCATGCACGCCTCGCAGGACTGGTGGCCCGCCGACTTCGGCCACTACGGCCCGCTGTTCATCCGCATGTCCTGGCACTCCGCCGGTACCTACCGCGTCGACGACGGACGCGGCGGTGCGGGCGCCGGAATGCAGCGGTTCGCGCCGCTCAACAGCTGGCCCGACAACGTGAGCCTCGACAAGGCCCGCCGCCTGCTGTGGCCCGTGAAGCAGAAGTACGGCCGCAAGCTCTCGTGGGCCGACCTGCTGGTGTTCGCCGGCAACGTCGCACTCGAGGACATGGGCTTCAAGACCTGGGGCTTCGCCTTCGGCCGGGTCGACGAGTGGGAGCCCGAGAACGTGTACTGGGGTCCGGAGACCGCCTGGCTGGGCACCGATGCCCGGTACACCGGCAAGCGCGACCTCGAGAAGCCCCTCGGCGCCACCACCATGGGTCTGATATACGTGAATCCCGAAGGCCCGGAGGGTGTTCCGGACCCGCTGGCCGCCGCCGTCGACATCCGCGAGACGTTCGGCCGGATGGCGATGAACGATGTCGAGACCGCCGCCTTGATCGTCGGCGGCCACACCTTCGGCAAGACGCACGGCGCGAGCGACGCCGAGGTGGGCCCGGAGCCCGAAGCCGCGCCGATCGAACAGGTGGGTCTGGGCTGGTCCAACCCGCGCGGTACCGGCGTCGGCCCCGACGCCATCACCAGCGGCCTCGAGGTCACGTGGACCCACACGCCGACCAAGTGGGACAACAGCTTCCTGGAGATCCTGTACGGCAACGAGTGGGAGCTCACCAAGAGCCCCGCCGGCGCCAACCAGTGGAAGCCCAAGGACGGCGGCTGGGCCAATTCGGTCCCGGACGCGTTCGGACCGGGCAAGACCCACCCGTCGATGCTCACGACCGACCTGTCGATGAAGCTCGATCCCGGCTTCCGCGCGATCACCGAGCGGTGGCTCGCGCACCCGGAGGAGCTGGCGGAGGAGTTCGCCAAGGCCTGGTTCAAGCTCCTGCACCGCGACATGGGTCCGATCTCCCGGTACGTCGGCCCGCTGATCCCCGCGCAGCCCCTGCTCTGGCAGGACCCGGTACCGGCGGTGGACCACCCGCTGATCGACGATGCCGACGCCGCCGCGATCAAGGAGAAGATCGTCGCGACCGGCCTGTCGACGTCGCAGTTGGTCAAGACCGCGTGGGCGGCGCACTCGTCGTTCCGCGGCTCCGACAAGCGCGGCGGTGCCAACGGCGGCCGCCTGCGTCTGCAGCCGCAGGCCGGCTGGGAGGTCAACGAGCCCGACCAGCTGGCGCAGGCGATCGCCGAGCTCGAGGGTGTGGTGGACGCATTCAACGCCACCGCCACCGGCGGCAAGAAGGTCTCGTTCGCCGATGTGGTGGTGCTCGCCGGCAACGCGGGCGTCGAGGCGGCGGCCGAGGCCGCCGGCGTCGCGGTGACGGTGCCCTTCACCCCGGGCCGCACCGACGCGACGCAGGAGCAGACCGACGTCGAGTCCTTCGACAAGCTCGAGCCCCGCTGGGACGGCTTCCGCAACTTCGTCGGCAAGGAGGCGCCACTGCCCGCGGAGTTCATGCTGGTGGACAAGGCCAACCTGCTGCGGGTGAGCGCACCCGAGTTGACGGTGCTCGTCGGCGGACTCCGCGTACTGGGCAACAACTTCCAGGACACGAAGCTGGGGGTGTTCACCGACCGCGTCGGCACCCTGTCGAACGACTTCTTCGTGAACATCCTCGACATGTCCACCACGTGGGCACCATCGCCGGCGGACGACGGCACGTACATCGGATCCGATCGCACCACCGGCGAGGCCAAGTGGACCGCGACCCGGGCCGACCTGGTGTTCGCATCCAACTCCATCCTGCGATCGCTGGCCGAGGTGTACGCCACCGACGACGCGAAGGAGAAGTTCGTCCGGGACTTCGTCGCGGCGTGGGCCAAGGTGAGCGAGAACGACCGCTACGACGTGAAGAAGTAGCACGCTAAGTCGGTGCGAACGACGGTGCCCCGCATGCCCTTCGGCGTGCGGGGCACCGTCGTCTCAGCTACCGGGCGGGAGAGTGCCGCATCCGCTCAGTGAGGCGAGACCTCGAAGATCGGCCAGCCGATCTGGGTGCGCCAGCGCGACGGGTCCGCCGTGTGCGCTCGGTTGACCGGATAGAACTCGTGCAGCGGACCGTCCACCGCCAGCGCGTGCCGCGTCACGTAGTCGGCCAGGGCCCCGTAGGCGCGGTCGACGCCTGCTTCGGGCCCGACGTAGTCGATCACTGCGAGATCCACCTCGGGCATCTCGACGACCTGGGTCCGCCCCGTCGCGCGCACGGGTCCGCGCGCGGGGATGTACACGCTGGCGGTCCCGAACTCCTCCGTGAACAATCCGTCGGCGTACACACCCGCGGCGTCGCCGGACAGGTCCGCCTGCTGCGCGGCGAGCGTGGCGTACAACTCGCCCAGCGCTCCCTGATACCAGGCACCGATATCGGCCACGGCCACGTCCTGGGTGATCGCGAGGACTTTCCGGCTCGCGATGTGGACGTGCCGGATGCCCGAGTCGCAGATCGGCCGCTCCACCAGGTGCCGTAGGGAGGCGACCGCGTCCTGAGTCCGCGACAGTTCGGACTCCAGCCTGCGAAGGTGTCGGATGATCAGTCCGTTGCGCGCCTCGAGATCGTCGGTGCGCACGATCACCGCGATGTCGTCCAGCGGCATTCCCAGGCTGCGGAACCGTCGGATCACCTGAGCGGTCGGGATCTGCGCGACGTCGTAGCGACGATAACCGGACACCGGGTCGATCTCGGCCGGCTCGAGTAGCCCCTCCTGATGATAGTGCCGCAGCGCCTTGATGCTCAGGTGCGTGGCCCGCGCGAAGTCGCCGATCGGCATCGTCGTCTGCATCACTCCAGGGTGCACCCTCCCCCTACGGGAGAGTGCAGTCGAGTCGGGCACTTGACCTTCCCACAACGGGAGGCCGCAGAGTCGAGAGGTCCGAAAGATCCCCGGTCTCCCAAGGAGTACACCATGTCCACAACAGTCCAACTCAGCGGCGTCGTCGCGGAGCACGTCCGCGCCGTCAACAACTTCGACGTCGACGCCGTCGTCGCGACGTTCGCCGACGACGCCTACGTCGACGATGCCCGACGCGAGATCCGTGGCAAAGCCGCGATCCGCCGCTGGGTCGAGAAGGAGATCGTCGGCGACAGCGTCACGATGGAGCCCGTGGAGGTCCTCGACCACTACGGCGACACGATCGTCCGCGCCCGTTACGACGGCACGTACGACAAGTCGAATCTGCCCGCAGAACTGATCATGTCCAACTACTTCTCGGTGCGTGACGGCCGGATCGTCTCGCTCGCGGTGATCTTCAACCGACCCTCCGAGTACGACCGGATCGACGCATAGGGCCCGCGCCACCTCATCGATGCCTCGGGACGGACGCCTCACAACCGCCGGTACCGACTTGCCCGTCCCGACGATCCGGTGCTTAGATACAAGTTGTGTCTATGATGAAGACGGGCGGCCGGACCGCCGCTGAACAGGCGTACCTGGACGTGAAGGAGCGGATCCTGCGCGGTGACATCGCCGGCGGAGAGCTGCTCAGCGAGGGCGAGGTGGCGGGCGGCCTCGGCTGCAGCCGAACCCCCGTGCGCGAGGCGTTCCTGCGACTCGAGGCCGAGGGCTGGATGCGCCTGTACCCCAAGCGCGGCGCGCTGGTGCTGCCGGTCGACCCGGCCGAGGGCCGGCGCGTGGTGGAGGCCCGGCGGATCGTGGAGAACGCCGCTGCCGAGCGGATCTGCGCAGCCGGCGCCGGACCGGACCTGCTGTGCCGGCTCGCCGACCTGATCGACACACAGCTCGACAGCGCGGCTGCCGGCGACGCCGACGGGTACGCCGCCGCCGACGCCGACTTCCACCGCGCGATGGTCGCCGAGCTCGACAATCCACTGCTCGAGGCGTTCTACGACAGCCTCCGGGAGCGGCAGCGGCGGATGACCACCAGCACGATCGGCGTGGACCCCGAGCGCATCGCCCGCGCCGTCGGCGGCCACCGCGCGCTGGCCGCTGCTCTGGCCGCCGGCGACCGGCAGCGGTTCGCGACCGAGCTGACCTCGCACCTGAAGATCGTGCTCGGCGATGAGTGACACACCGGCGAACCGGGCCACGCCGACACCGCCCGGCCCCAGGCCCCCGCGCGGGCCCGCCCCCTGGCTGCTCGTTGCCGCCGCGATGTTCGCGATCGCCTGGGGCGGAAACGAATTCACACCTCTGCTGGTGATGTACAAGTCGCACGGCCTGTCGGCGGCGGCGGTGGACTTCCTGCTGTTCGCCTACGTCGTAGGGATCGTGCCGGCGCTGCTGGTGGGTGGGCCGCTGTCGGACCGGTACGGACGGCGCGCGCTGATGCTCCCGGCGCCGTTCATCGCGATGCTGGGGTCGCTGATACTGGCCTTCGGGGCGTCCAGCTTCTCGCTGCTGTTCGCGGGGCGGGTGTGCTCCGGCATCGCGTTGGGCCTGACGATGGCGGTGGGCAGCTCGTGGGTCAAAGAGCTGTCGGACGCGCCGTACGACCGGGTCGCCGACGGTGTCGGCGCGCGCCGCGGGGCGATGAGCCTCACGGCCGGTTTCTCCCTCGGCGCCGCGCTGGCCGGGGTACTTGCGCAGTGGGCGCCGTGGCCGACGCACCTGGCATACCTGGTCAACGTCGCGATCACGATCCCCGGTGCGGTGCTCCAGTTCTCGGCACCCGAGACGGTGACCGCCCGGGCGGGCGGGCGGCTGCGCGACGACCTGCGCATCCCCGCGGCGCGACACCGTCGTTTCCTGCTGGTCGTGCTGCCGGTGGCGCCGTGGGTGTTCGGTGTGGCGGCATGCGCCTACGCGGTGTTGCCCACCCTGATCGCGCCGCGGCTGCACGGCGACCCGATCGCGTTCTCCGCGCTGGCCTGCATGGTCTGCCTCGGGTGCGGACTCGGTGCGCAGTCGGTCGCGCGACGACTCGACAAGCCGGGCACGATCCGCGCCGCGGTCGTCGCGCTGACGCTCGTCGCGGTGGGCATGGCGCTCGCGTCCGTCGCGGCGGGCAGCCTGACGGTGCCGCTGGTGCTGCTGGCCGCCCTGGTGCTGGGTGCGGCGTACGGGACCGCGCTGATCGCCGGGCTGCAGGAGATCGGCCGCATCGCAGGCCCCACCGACCTCGCCGGCCTGACCGCGGTGTTCTACGGGCTCACCTACATAGGCTTCGCCGTCCCGGTGGTGCTGACGCTGCTCAACGCGACGATGCCGGCCCTGACGTTTCCCGTGCTCCTGGGCATCGGGGCCGCGGCCGCGGTGGTGTGCATCGGGGTGGTCGCATTCGGCGCGCGGCGCACGCCGCTGACGGGCCCGCCGACCGCTGTCGAGGAGACGACCGCCGCACACTGACGGGGCAGTTAGAGTCCAGCCATGGACCATCCTCTGTCCCGCGTGCTCAGTCGGGTCGTGATCGACGGCCTCCTGCCTCGCGTCGATTCTCGGATCACCGCGTCCCGCAAGCCGTTCGACGACCCCGGCATCCTCCGGCCACACACCGGGTCGCGGCTGTGGGGAACGACGCACTACGGCGTCTTCGTCCCCGACCTGCCGGAGCCACTGCGCTACGTCAACACGATGACCCTGATCGGTGCGGCGGGCGCCGAGGTGTTCGACAACGACCACCTCGCCGCGCCGGACGCTCGCAATACCGCCACCCTGCTCACCTCGACCGCCCTCGGCGACCATCACCTCTACCGCGCCTACGACGCGTCGACCGAGTGCGGGTTCGCCGCGGACGGGTCCACGCTGCGCTGGGGCGACGAGCTGGAGATCACCGTCGAGCTTCCCCACGTGTCGGTGCGCGGCCGCTATCCCACGTTCGCGGTCGACCTGGATCTCGAGGTGACGCAACAGGTCTCGTATTTCGTCAAGACGCCGATCTACGACCACCTGAGCCTGCTCGCACCGTATACCGGCACCGTCGCGGGCGACGCCGTACGCGGGCTCGGGACATTCGAGTACGCGCGGATCCGCAGCCCGCAGGCGATCTCGGCCAAGCCGCTGCCCGAACCGCTGAAGCTGCCGGTCGACTTCTTCACCTACCAGATCGTCGACCTCGACGAGCGGACCCAGATGCTGCTCACCGACGTCCGGGCACGCGGACGGATCGCGTGTCGGCTGGCGCACCTGCGCGTGCTGGGCGGCGAGACCGAGGTGTTCCAGGATGTCACGATGGACGTGGTCGAGTACGCAGAGCCACTCGTCGACGAGCGGGGCCGAGAGATGCGCGTACCCGCTCGGCTGCGCTGGCGGGTGTGTGACGGTGACGCGACCGTGCTGACGCTCGACGGCGTCGTCGACTCACCGCTGCGGTACGGCCACGGGCGTGGTTACGTCGGCGCCTACACGTACACGGGTGGCTTCCGTGGCCGCGATGTGAGCGGCAGCGCCTACCTCGAATGGATCGACGCGCAACCCCGGCCGGCTTCGCGGGGCCCTGCGGCATAGCCGAGCCGTCTGCACACGCGGTGCTCGCGGCTGGTCCCGATGCGCGGGAGTGAGGTCATCGGGGGGCCACGCCGCGGCTGGGTCGGATTCTCGGCGGTACCCCTGATCCTGGTGTGACGGACGGTACGTGTGATGCGCGACTCACAGCTATTCCGGAGGTCGGCTGCAGCCGAATCCTTGGCGCCGCCGCCATTGTTGTGGACATCGGACGCCGCTCAGCGGCGACCAGTCCACACATGAAGGGATCCCGACCATGCACCTCGCCGGACCCGTCCGCCATCGGCCCGCGCCCGTCGGGCTGCGAGTGGCGGCACCGTCGGCGACGTACTGGTGCGTCGCTGCCCTGCTCGGCGTCGCCACGGAGACCGCCACGCCGATGCTGTTGCGGTGGAGCCATCCGGGCGCCGCCCTCGTCACTCTCGGCGCCCTCGTCGTGACCCTCGCGCTGCAGTTGCACACCCGTCGTTGCGTGACGCCCCTGCACTGGCTCGCGTTCGCCGCCGCCGCACTGACCGGCACCGTCCTCGCCCACGGCGCGCACGCCTGGCTGCCCAGCACCGTGACCACCGCGGGGTTCGCCTCGGCGCTGGCGGTGTGGCTCGCGATCTGGGCGAGCACGCACGGCAGCGCCGCGATCGGCTCGGTCACGACCCGCGTCCGTGAGGTCTTCTACTGGGGAGCAGTGGTTCTCGCGTCCTCGCTCGGGGCCGCCGCCGCCGACTGGCTGGTGCACCAGGCCGGCCTGGGCGCGAAGGTGACGGCCGCGCTGGGCATCGTCGGGGTCGTGGCCACGGCGCTCACCGTGCGAGCGCGACGGATCCCGCCCGCGGCAGCGGCCTGGCTGGCTTTCGTCACGTTGCGCACGGCCGCCTCCGCCGTCGGCGGGGTGCTCGCCGGCATCGGCGCCGACGCGGCCGCGGTGGCAGCGGCCGCGCTCGGAGCAGCGGCGTTGATCACGCTGGGTGCATGGGCCTACGAAGCGATCACGGCCCACCCCGGGCACACCTCCCGTCACGCGCGGCCCAGCGGCCGACTGGCTCACGCGCACTGACCGATCCGCCCGGACGGCCCGGGACACTGCGGCGGCGGTGCCGGGACGGCCCGGTCGGGCGCGCGCGAGGCCTCCCCGCGCCTCCGACGTACTGTGAGAACCGAGCCCGCACTGCGGCCCCGGAGCACCGAACCCACCACCGAGCGGAGACGACCGATGCGCACCGACGACGACACCTGGGACATCAACTCGAGCGTGGGACTCACCGCGATCGGCGTCGCCGCGATGCGAGCCATCGAGACCCACCGCGACGACGCGGTGTTCCACGACCCGTACGCCGAACTGCTGGTGGCCGAGACGGACTCGCCGTTCGCCCCGATGCTCGCCGAGGTGTTGGCGGGGCGCGACCCGTTCGCCGGGAGCGACGGGGACGGGCCCGTGTCCGACGGTGGCGCCGACCGGCTGGCCGCGATGCGCTCGCGGATGGGCGGGTTCATGGTGGCGCGCACCTGGTTCTTCGACGACTACTTCACCCGCGCAGTGGAATCCGGCATCCGGCAGGTGGTGATTCTGGCATCGGGTCTGGACGCGCGGGCGTACCGCATGACGTGGCCCGTCGGCACCGTGGTCTACGAGCTGGACCTGCCGGATGTGTTGGCGTTCAAGGCCGCCGCGCTGGGCCGGCACGGGGTGAGCGCCACCGTCGACCGCCGGGCGGTCGCGATCGACCTGCGCCGGGACTGGCCGGCCGCCCTGCGTTCCGCAGGTTTCGATCCGGGCACGCCCACCGCGTGGCTCGCCGAGGGCCTGGTGCGCTACCTGCCCTCGGACGCCGTGGTCGCGCTGGCGTCGAACATCGCGGCGCTCAGCGCCCCCGGCAGCCGGTTCGCGGGCAACTTCTCCACCGCGTCGGCGACGGCCGCAGAGGCCACCCGCTCCGAGCAGACACGCGAGTTCAACCGCCTCGGTATCGCTCTCACGCCCGGCGACCTGATCTACGCCGAGGACGATCGGGTGGACCTCGAGGCGTGGCTGGCGGAACACGGATGGAACCCCGAGGTGGAGGATTGCGCCGACGTGCTCGACCGGCTCGGCCGCGAGAGCACCCCGGACGGCCGCGCGCTGCTCGCGGGGCGCAAGCTGTTCACTGCGACCGCGCCCTGACGAGAAGGGCGGGAGGACGAGAGGGAGAACCTTGACCGCCGCCACCACCCGCATCGTCCTTGCGAAGCGTCCCCACGGGGTGCCGACCGACGAGTGTTTCCGCTTCGAGGAGGTGCAGCTGCCGACGCTCGCGGACGGGCAGGTGCTGCTGCGGATCGACTACCTCTCCCTCGACCCGTATATGCGCGGGCGGATGAATGCCGCGAAATCGTATGCGATGCCGACAGAGATCGGCGACACGATGCCCGGCGGCACCGTCGCCACCGTGCTCGAGTCGCGTTCTTCTTCTGTCACCGCGGGCGAGCAGGTGCTGTCATACTCCGGATGGCAGACGCACGCCGTGGCGGACGGCGCCACGGTACGCCGCCTCGACCCGGCCGCCGCACCGGTACAGACCGCACTCGGCGTGCTGGGCATGCCCGGGTTCACCGCGTACGCGGGGCTACGGAACATCGGCAGGCCCACAGCCGGCGAGACGCTCGTGGTGGCCGCGGCGACCGGCCCCGTCGGCTCGATGGTGGGGCAGCTCGCGCAGCGCGCCGGCGCCCGGGCGGTCGGGATCGCGGGCGGGCCGGATAAAGTCGAGTTCCTGCGTGCCGGACTGGGATTCGATGCGGCGCTGGACCACCGGGCACCGGACTTCCGCGAGCAGCTCGCGGCAGCGGTCCCGGAAGGCGTCGACGTGTACTTCGAGAACGTGGGCGGCGGCGTCTTCGACGCGGTGTTCCCGCTGCTCAACACCTTCGGCCGGGTCCCCGTATGCGGCCTCGCCGCGAACTACAACCTGACGGGGCTGCCGACCGGCACCGACCGGGTGCCGGCGCTACTCGCCGGGATCCTCACTCGCAGCCTCACGTTCCGCGGCTTCATCCAGTCCGAGTGGGCTGCAACGCAGTTCGACGATTTCCTGGCAGAGGTCGCACCTGAGGTGGCGGCCGGGCGAATCCGCTACCGCGAGGACGTGGTCGACGGCCTGGAGAACGCCCCGGAGGCCTTCCGCGGGCTACTGGCCGGACGGAACTTCGGCAAGCTGCTGGTGCGGCCCAACGCCTGAGGCCCGAGCCGACGATCAGAGGCGCACCACCATCGTGGCGATCGTCGCGTCGGTCCGTTCCTTGAGCGCTCCCGAGAAGACCGCTGCGCGTGGGTTGTGCATGAGCCGGTAGATGCGCCGCCGCGGTTCGGTGCGGACCATGAGGACGGTGACGTTCTTCCCCTGGTCGCTGAGCTTCCGGACGTAGCCCACGGTGGGGCCGATCAGCTGGCGATGAGGGCTGGGCAGCACCGTCAGGTCGTAACCGGGATCCCACTCCTCCCAGTCGAGGGACAGCTGGTGGGTGACGGCCGAATCGATGTCGACTGCGACGGGGATCACCGTGGACCCGAGTTCGGCCGCGCGGGTGAGCGCCGCCCGCGCCACGTTGCTGACGGCGGCCACGGGCACCACGACGACGGTGTCGGCCGTGTCCGGTCGGGACGGCTTGGCCGGGATCCGGCCCAGCCCCGTCTGGTCGGCGACGCCCCGGTAATACCGCTGCACCCAGGCGAAGTTCGCGATCAGCAGCGGGATGATCACGAGCAGCAGCCACGCGCCCTCGGCGAACTTCTCCAGGAAGAACACGACGCCGGCCAGCGCGCTGAGCGCTGCGCCGATACCGTTGAGACCATCTTCGGCCGCCATCCCGGCGGTCGGACGGTGGCCCAGTGCTTGACCAGGCCCGTCTGGCTGATCGTGAAGCCGATGAACACGCCGATCGCGAACACCGGTAGCAGCCGGTCGGTGTCGGCGCCCACGATCACCAGCACCAGCGTCGCGATCAAGGCGAGCAGAGCCACGCCGTACCGGTACACCGGCCGCTCCGAACGCGTCGCCATCATGTGCGGCAGGCGATCGTCCTTGGCCAGCAGGCTGAGCAGCACGGGCAGACCACCGAAGCTGGTGTTGGCGGCGAACGCGAGCACCAGGGTGACGGCGATGTTGGTGACATAGAAGACCCAGCCCGTGCCGAACGCGCCCGCCGTGAGCTGCGCGAGCACGGTGACGTCGCCGCGCGGCACCACGCGGTGCCACTCGATGAGCGCGGCGATCCCCGCCAGCATCGTCGCGAGTAGGAACCCGAGCCCGACCTCGGTGCGCTGCGCCCGCTTGACGGCCGGCACGCGGAACGCCGGGACGCCGTTGGCGATCGCCTCGACGCCGGTGAGCGATGAACAGCCGGCGGCGAACGCTTTGAGCACCAGCACGATCCCGACCGCCTCCACCGGGTGGACCGGCCCGAGATCGGTACCGATGTAGGCGACCGGGTGCGGGTGGAACGCACCCACCACGATGGTCGCGTAGATGCAGACGACGAACACGAGCGCGGGCCACATCAGCACCCTCGCGGACTCGGAGACGCCGATCAGGTTGACCGCCGTGAGCGCCAGCAGACCGAGCAGGGTGAGCCCGAGCAGGTGGTGCGCCAGCACGGGGAACGCGCTGGCGAGACTCGCCGCACCTGCGGCGAGGCTGACCGCCACCGTCAGCACGTAGTCGACGACGAGGCTGGCCGCGGCGAGCAGCGCGATCGGCCCGCCGAACTCCTTCTTGGCTACCGCGTACGCACCGCCGCCGTCCGGGTGCACCGCGATCACCTGTCGGTACGACACGACCAGGACCAGCAGCAACACGATGATCGCGGCCGCGATCGGGACGGTCCAGTGCAGGGCCGCGATCCCACCCGGGATGAGAGCCAGGACGATGGCCTCTGGGCCGTAGGCGACCGACGACAGGGCGTCCAGCGAGAACGCGGCGATGCCGCCCAACGCGGTGAGCTTGAACTTCTCGCCGCGGCTGAGCCTTGCGAGCCGGCGGTCCGGGATCCGCAGCTCGCCCGGCGCGGCCTGGTCAGTCACGCGACCGGGTCGCGAGGAACTCGAGCAGGCGCGTCCACGCGTCCGCGGCGGCGTCCGGCTGGTACATCACAGGATTGGTGTCGTTGAAGAAGGCGTGCCCCGCCTCGGGGTACACCACAGGGCTGAACTCCACGCCGGCCTCGGCCATCGCCTCCGTCAGCTGGGGAAGCGTGCCCGTGACCCGCGCGTCGGTGCCGCCGTAGAAGGCAAGCACCGGGCAGGCGATCGCGGACAGATCCGCGTGCTCGGGGGCGATGCCGTAGAACGGCGCCGCGCCGGCGATCCGGCGGTCGGCAGCGGCGAGGGCGAATGCGTATGTGCCGCCGAAGCAGAAGCCCGTGACGAAGACGGGGGCTGTTCCCTCGGCGACCAGGGCATCGACCAGCTCTACCAGGGCCGGCACCGCGCGGGCCGCGAATTCCGGCGAGCGGGCCGGCGCGGCCTTCTCGCGCAGCAGCGGCTGTGCCCGCGCCCGATCCTCCTCGGTGCCGTGGAACATCAGCTGCTCGATCTGCGCGCCCACCTCCGGCGTCAGCCCGAACGAGCTGAACAGGTCGGGTGCGATACCCACGTAGCCCTCGGCGGCCAGCCGGTCGGCGACGGACTCGATCTGGCCGACCAGCCCCCAGATCTCGTGGATGACGATCACCGCGCCGCGGATCGGGCCCGATGCCGGATCAGCGCGGTAGACGGGCAATCCTGCGACGGTGAAAGTCGTTCCCATGGTTGAGGAGTCTGCCCGTTGCGGCGCCCGACCGCCACCGTCACCTGCCCGATTCGGCCAATCCGGCCAGCCTGTCCACCGATGCGCGAAGCCGGTCGTCGGTGGTCGCCCGGGCCTTGGCCATGCGCTGTCGGTCCGCCAGCAGCGTCCAGTCGTAGGTGTGGGTGACCCGGGTTCGACCACCGTCGAGCGGCTCGAGCGCCCACCGCCAGAGGTGCCCGGGCTCGGGCTCCCCGACGGGTGCCGGGTTCCAGGCGATGCGGCGCCCCTCCTCGAACTCGACGACCCGGTTCTCGCGGTGCTGTCCGTTGGTCAGCGTCATCGCGAAGACGTCGCCCACGGCGTGTACCCGCTGCCCCGCCGCGGCCTGCGCGAGGTTGTCGTTGCCGTCCCAGCGCGGCTGCTGCGCGGGGTCCGCGATGAGCTCGAAGATCGCGGCGGCATCGGCGGCGATCTCGCGGCTCGCGGTGGCGGTCTTCGGCCTCCGAGTGAAAGTCAGATGTACGACGCCGCTGGGCCCGGTGGCCGTCTCGATGTCGAATCGCTCCTCGAGGCCGCCGAGGCCGTCCCACAGCCGGACCCCGCCGCCCAGCACGATGGGCACGAGCACCACGTGCAGCGAGTCCACCAGGTCGGCGGCGAGGAACTCACGCACGGTGGTGGGGCCGCCACCGATCCGCACATCGCCACCCTCGCCACCGTCTGCGGCGGCGGCGCGCGCGGCCGCCACGGCCTCGTACGGCGTGGCATCGAGGAAGTGGAAGGTGGTGCCGCCGGCCATCTCCAGGCTGGGGCGCGGGTGGTGCGTGAGCACGAACACGGGCGTGTGGAACGGCGGATCGTCGCCCCACCACCCGCGCCACGCGAGTCCCGCATCGTCCCACTCGCCGCGCTGGGGACCGAACTTGTTGCGGCCCATGATCTCCGCGCCGATGCGCGGGCTCCACGCGGCGGCCAGGGCGTCGTCGACGCCGGTCGAACCGCCGTCCTGCCCGTGCATCGACCGGAAGGAGCGGGTCTCGAAGAACCACCGCATCAGCCGGTCGCCGGCGTGGCCGAAGGGGGCGTCCACGCTCTGCCCGTCGCCGGTCGCGTAACCGTCGAGGGATACCGCCAGATTGTGCACCCGAACACGTGACATGGCGCCGAGGCTACCGGGTCGGGCCGGGCACCGTTCGATCGTTGCGGGACGCCGCGTCGGTACCGATCCGGACGGGGCCGGCACAGACGGAGCTCGCGCGGTTCGGACCGTCACCGTCCCGCGGGGCGACGGCGCCGATCGGCCCGGTATGCGGCCCGGCATCGGCACCGTCGGACCTGCGGTGCCGCGCGACCGAGGCGACGACGGTGGCGTTGCGCCCCCGCCGCTTCGCGGCGTACATCGCGCGGTCGGCGCGGTCGACGAGCACCTCGATCGCCTCGACCCCGCCATCCCGGATCGACACGACCGGTGCACGGGCGACGCCGACACTGGCGGTGATGGCCGGGCCGGACTCCGCGCCGCCGCTCGCCACCGCGGCCCGGGCGATCTCGCCGATCGCCTCTCCCCCGCCGATCGGCCGGATGTCGACGACCGCGAACTCCTCACCACCGACGCGCCCCACGACCGCCGCCGGGCCGAGCGCCTCCGATACGCGCTTGGCGCACGCAGCGAGCACGCGGTCGCCGACCGCATGGCCGTGGAGGTCGTTGATCAGCTTGAAGTGATCGATATCGACCACCAACACCACCACATCGCCGCCCACGGCCGCCCGGAGCTCGCGCTGAGCGCGACTGAAGAAACCGCGGCGGTTGTAGACACCGGTGAGAGCGTCCAGCTCGGAGGCTGCCGCGTCCTCACCCAGGATCCACACGCCCACCTGGATCGCGACCGGTGCGCACGCCGTGACGAGGATCAGGATCGTGGACTTGATCAGCGCCATCACCCAGCCGTAGGACATCCAGAGCAGGGGCACGAACACCGCGGTGGCGGCGAGGGAGATCACGACCTGCAGCAGCACCACCCGCTGGCTGTGGAAGAACGCGGCGTACGCGGCCAACATGCTCAGATTGACCAGGCCCATGGCGCCGGCCAAGCGGTTCGCGTCGCACAGCGACGACACGACGATGGCCAGATCCGCGATGACGACGAACGCGATGGACACCCGCTCGGAGGGGATCCGGCCGAAGGCCCAGCGGACCGCCCACGCGAACGCCGCCACCGATGCCACGCCCTCGACCGCGAGGTACGGGGGCCCCAGCGTCTCGCCGGACACGCTGACCAGGAGCGGGACGCACCCCAGCAGGAACGCGCAGAGCGCCACCAAGAGGCGGAACACGACCGTGACCCCGCGCTCCTCGATAGACCTGATGCGGTTGTCGTACTGGAGGTCGGCTGCCCAGCACCCACGGAGCACAGCCATGGGTACGGTCCACAGGGTCTCGCGGGACGGCCCCACCCACAACCCTCCCCACTCGCCGACGAAACCGACTCGTGGTTCGCCATTCTGCTTTTCTCACGCAGGCTAGCGAAGTCGGCAGGTAGGCGCCCAGATACGCCAGAGAAATCGGCGGCGGTGTGACCAATCCCACCCGCGTCCGCGGAGCGGGCCCCGGTCAGGCCCCGCCGCGCGGGAGGTGTCGGCGGCCGCCGGCGAGGGCGTCCCGGCTGTGCCCGGCGAGACCCGCGCGCTGGGCGGCGTCGAGACCGGCGTGACCGGTCGCGACCGGCGTCGACCGGGGGTCCACGTCGTACGCACCCCACTCGGCAGGAGTCCAGGCGGTCGACCGGGCCCAGTCGGCCGGGTGGCCCGGCGCGATCGGCTCGCCCCCCTGCTCGTCCTCGACGGTGACCCTGCGGACGCGCCGCAGCGAGAAAGTGATCTCCTCCACCTCCTCGAACGCGTGCCGGGCGCTTCGCAGCGGGTGCGTCGTGGTGTCGATCGCACGCGCGATGATGGGCGGCACGAGGGGCCGCACCCAGCGGGACGCGGCGCGCGCCACGTCGTCGACGATCGGTGGCAGGAACGGATTCGGCTTGCCGGCGTCCGCCTCCGGACGCGCGAGCCCCCCGGACTCCCGCGCGGGTGCGGCCGCGAGTGTTCGGGCGGCGACGGTGGCGGGTAGGTTGCGGGTCTCGGTCACGGGTTCCTTCACGTCGTCGGTGGGCTCGGCGGTCGCGGCCAGGCTGGCGGCCTCCGCGGCCGCGGCGATGGGGAGGTATCCGGTGTCGGCGGCCGCGTGCGCCGGCGGCAACGTCGAGCCACGCCGCGGAGCGTCCAGCGCGGGGTCGACGGGGCGGATGGTGCGGCGGGCGGACACCCGCACGGTGTCCGGATAGAACTCGATCGTGGGCGAGTCGACGGCGTCCGCGAGCCGGCGCCGCTGCTCCTCGCGGACGATCTCCGTCTCGGCGGCCGCGGCGATGCGTTCGTGCTCCACCTCGCGCTCGGCCCACATCGTGCCGACCTCCGCCCGTGCCGCGGCGTTCGCCGTCGCGATCGCCTCCTCGGCGGCGGCGTCGGCGCGGCCCTGCACGGCGCGCACCGCACCGGCACGATCCTGCTCGGTCTCGTCCCGCCACCGTCGGACCAGCAGGGGAAGGGCCGCGACCAGAGCGGCCACCGCGTCGATCGCGATCCGCAGCAGCTGCGCAGAACCGCTCAGCTGGTTCATCGCGAGCCATCGCGTGCCGAGGCCGCCGGTCCGGGCGGCGACGGCGGACGCCTGCGCGACTGCGAGGTCGTGTTCGCGGGCGGCGACTGTGGCGTCCAGCGCCGGTGCGCGCCCGGTCTGCGCGGCCTGGGCCGCGTCGAGCGCCGCCTGCGCCTGGGCGAGCGCCGAATCGGCGGTGCGGGTCTCGGGCCCCTCACCCGGGACCCCGGTGATCCTGGTCTGGGGGCATGCCGCGGTGGGCCGGTACTCGCACCGGGCGACGACCAGCGCCTGGTCACGCCGGGTGCTCGCCTGCGTCACGGCGGTGTCGACGGCGGCCCGCGCAGACCGTGCCGCGGCGAGCGCAGCCGTCGCGTCCTGCACCTCGGG